>CARBWQ010000174.1 GCA_948949055.1 uncultured Eubacteriales bacterium
TAGAAATACAAACATATAGCAATTTCCCTTTAGGAAATTCTTTTAAAATTTCGTCAATACAAAGTTCTACGCTTGTACCCGTTGAGTGAGTGCCTTCAACAATCAAAAAAGTGGGATCTTCCTTTTGTATATTTAAACTTTTAATTGGATTAAAAAGGATTTCAATAGTTTCCTTTTCGTTTTTGTATTTAATATGTTTTACTTGGTAGGGTGCAAATTTAACTATATTTAATCTGTTTGAAATATAAACAGCGGGAACAGCTCCGCTTCTTAGAATAGGTATAATATAATCGACTTTTAAATTGTTTTCTTTTATAAATTCCCCCAAATTTTTTGATAAATAATCAATATGTTTTAAAAACTCTTCGTGACTCATAAATCTTTGCATAAAATTTCTCCCTATATCTATACTACAACAAATTGTAGATAATATGATATACATACTACAAAATATATTATATTTAAATAGAAATAATCTAAATATAAATATTTTAGTTATGGCGCAGAGAACAGGATTCGAACCTGCGGAGGCTTGTGGCCTCACACGCTTTCCAAGCGTGCGCCTTAAACCACTCGGCCATCTCTGCATACTTTAATATTTTATCAATTCATTATTACAATGTCAATAAAAATTTGTTTAAATAAAAAGAAACGCAGATTGCGTTTCAATTTAAAAGGTATTCAGTTTTATAAACGGAAATTATTCTCTTTCGTCATCCATTTCATAATGACTTCCACTATGTTGTGTAGCAGGGAATCTTTGTCCTTTTTTCAACTCGGTGCTTCCACCACATTTACCATTCTTGTCATAACAAGAGTAGTAACCAGTTTTAGGTGCTTGTTCACCAGGTCTGTATTGTTTACTCATCTTTCAACCTCCAATATTATTGTGTGCAGGCAATAAATTATTATTCATGTATTATGTAAAAAATTAGAAAAATTATTTGCTATCGTTAAGTTTGTATTGTATACTAGACCTAAATGGAGGAAATATGGAAGATTGTATTTTTTGTAAGATAATTAGAGGGGAAGTGCCTTCATATAAGATCTATGAAGATGAATATATCTATTCTTTTTTAGATATTTGTAATGATGGAAATGGTCATATTCTTGTTATTCCTAAAAAGCATTGCGTTAATATTTTAGATTGTGATGAAGATATCTTAGCTCACGTAATGAGTACTATAAAGAAAATTAGTTTGCATCTTACACAAAACTGTGGAATAAGTGGTGTAAATGTTTTAAATGCAAGTGGAAAGGATGCTGAGCAGTGTGTAAATCATCTACATTTTCATATTTATCCAAGAAAAGCAGAAGATGGGCTAGTAATTTCTCCTAAACTTAGCCCTAATTCTATCTCGCTTGAAGAAACTTGTAAAAAGTTTGAAATAAAGGAGTAAAAATGAAACAAATAATTTTATATACTGATGGTGCTTGCTCAGGTAATCCAGGTGTAGGTGGCTGGGGTTCAATTTTAATGTATAATGGCAGAGAAAAAGAACTCTCTGGTAGTGAAGAAATGACGACAAATAATAGAATGGAGTTGATGGCAGTTATTAAAGGTCTGGAAGCGATTAAGGAGAGTTGTCAAGTTGATGTGTATAGCGATTCTGCTTATGTTGTAAATGCTTTCTTGCAGGACTGGATTTCAAAGTGGAAGGCAAATGGCTGGAAAACAACAAAAGGCAAAGTTTTAAACTTGGACTTGTGGCAATCTCTTTGTAGTTTACTTGAAAAGCATGAGGTGACTTGGCATAAAGTTAAAGGACATGCTGATAATGAATATAATAATCGTTGTGATGCACTGGCAAGATGGGAAATTGAAAAATTAAAAAAAGCTATCATTTAAGATGGCTTTTTTATTTTTTTTAGTAAATTAATCAACATTAATAAGTTTTTCGTATATTACTTCATAAATGCTAGGAGCACTTGTTTTCCATTTGTGTACAGCTTCATTTGCGCTTTGTCTAGTAGGAGCTTTAATTGTAAGCACAAACATAGGAGAGGTAGATTGAGGCTCGTATATTTTAAGTTCAACATTATAAGAGCCGTCCTCATTTTTTCTATAAGTTGAACTATATTCTTGTGAAGATTTTACATTCAATTTGTTTGTTTGTAAATATGCTGAAATTTCTTCTCGTTTTTCAAGGGAAAGGCGTCTGTATAGATGTGAAAGGCATTCTCTTCCTTCATAAGTGAGTGCAAAAAGCTCTTTACTATCTGATTTGTCACTTATTTTATATAATAATCTTGCATCTACTAGGTCGTGAATTATCGTTTTGCAGTCCATATAGTTTTTAATCCATTCATTTTTAATAGAGCAAATATCAAGAATGGAGTCTTCTGTAAGAGGAATCTCCATTTTATCAATGACAAACAGCATAGTAAGTTTATCCTGTACAATTCTTTCTTTTTCGGTAGGTAGTTTATTCATATATGATATTATATCACATTTTTCAAATAAATCAAATTCTTTTATTTGCATTTTTAATTTTAATATGATATAATAGATAAAATTT
>CARBWQ010000175.1 GCA_948949055.1 uncultured Eubacteriales bacterium
TAAGCAAGAACTGAACCAACAATACTTTCACTTCTTACCAAACTCCAAGCGTTTGTTATATCTTCAACATGAACTAAAATAAAATTATTGAAAGTATTTGAAATTAATCCTGTGTTATACCCTACTAATCCACCAAAGTAAAAGAACTGATAACAATTTGAAACATCAAAAGATCCTACTGCATAAGATTGAGTTACATTTCCACTATTTTTACCAATTAAACCACCAAAATATTGTTTTGTATAATTAGTTTCAGCTAAATAATTTCTTATTCTATTCACTGAAATATTACATTCAACATAACAAGATTCAATATCAGCTTCTGAATAACCTACAAGTCCACCGACATGTGAAGTTTCTATACTTTTAGTATTATAGTTTCTAAAAATTATATTATTATTTCCTTTTATACAGCAATGAGATATCTTACTTTCACCAGTAATATACCCCACTAAACCTCCAAGATAAGCTTTTGCGCTTGGATTATAAAAAACTGAACTGCCAACAAGTATATTTTCACAAGTTACATTTTCAACTATTGAATTATTTGCGTTTCCTGCCAATGCTCCTACTTTTGATTCTCCAATATAGTAAGTTCCATTTGGAAGATAAGTGGAGAAATTCTTAATATTAAGATTTTTAATTGTTGCACCATCTAAATTTGCGAATAATCCAACCGAATTTTTTGAGTGTATTTGAGGAATTATATTTATATTTGAAATAGTGTGCCCACAGCCATCAAATGTTCCTTTAAAGCTTGTGCTTTGGAAGCCACCAATAGGTTCAAAATCGTTTATTTCAGAAAAATCTAAGTCATTTTTCAATCTATAAAATAATTCTAACTTTTTGCTACCAATTAACCCAAGCTCGTTATTTAAATTAATAAAATCTTCAACGCTATTAATATCGTTCCACTTCCATATCGCCTTTAATGGAATATCATCAGAAGAAATGCGATATTTTTTAATATCTCTTAGCTTTTCTATTTTATTTTCAATATTGCCATTAAAATACCAACCTAGAAATTCATTATCATCTTGTGAAGGTGCAATTAGCTGAAAATCATCATCTTTTCCAACTGTATATTTTGTAGGATTTTCAACTATAAGTTCTCCTCCATTTAATTCGTATTGAATATTAAATCTACTTTTTGATTATTATTGCCACCACAAGCAACAAAAATCATACCAGTGCATACCATCATCAAGCACAAAAAAATTGAGCACAAATATTTTTTATTTTCTCTCCTTTAATGGTAATATTGCAACATTAAATAAAACAAATGTAAAGAGTTTATTAATAATTATTAATTGAAGGAAAGATAAAGTTCATTATTTTTCTCTAATATTTCTTTGGTCAGCAAGGTAAAATTAAAATATTTAACCCTATCTGCAAAAAGATAACATGAATTGTTATGAACTATAAACACCCTTTTCCATTGGTTATTTCTAAATATTTTCACCTCTTTTAAACCTTTAAAGCTTTTAGAGATTTGAATAGCCTTCTCATCTGATTTTAGTATTTCAGCCTTCATTTTTACCCAATTATTTTCACTTTCTTCATCTATATCAAAATTTTGCCATTTTTCCCATATATTTTGTGGCAAAGAGCGATTGAATAGTTCATCAAAATTACTGTTGCGAGTTGTAACCTTTACATCAAAAATTTCATTCATTTTCCTTTGTGAAATTTCAAAAAAATATTGTATATCTTTTGGACTTGAAAGACAATATTTGTTTTCGCCAAAGTTAAAATAACACTTCCTACTTTCTTTTGGAAGAAGTTCTATTTTACATTCCAAGTTAACACAAGCAAAAGTACAGCTTTCTATTCCATTCATTGTTGAAAAAGATACTTTTGCATTTTTGATGTTATAATTAAAATAAGCTTTTTGTCTATTGGTTAGATTTTCAATTTCTATGCTATTTACTCCTCTTTTAAAAGAATAATAACCTCTTGGAAGTGGCAAATTAAATTCGAATGAAAGAGTTTGTTTTTTTTGAGTTGTATTTGAAATAGTTAAATAATAATTCTTTCCATTTAAAAGAAAACTCTTTGCGTCAAAGATAATCCCCTTATCCATCAATTTTTTATTATAATAAAAAGGCACAAAGTCAAAAGATACTTCTGTATCATTAAATTTCAGATACTCATATATCATTTCTTTTTTAAAATCTGAATGAGTAAGATAATTTATATTTAATTGATCAAGAGTTTTACTTAAATTTGAGCCAATCTCATCTTCCAATATAATATAAGTCATTTCAAGACCTTCCACTCGTTTCAAACTGAGAGAAGGCTTTTTAGTTAAGATAAGATTAAATTTTACCTTCTGTTTTGCACTCATAAAGGCTTTAAAATATATCTTATCCAATGATTTATTAAAGACAAAGATAGGATACCTTGCATCTATCCCTATTGCATCCAAAAGCGAATAATCAAAATCATCTGTTATCTTTGGAGCATGATATTTTATTCTATTTATTATTAAGTTTT
>CARBWQ010000176.1 GCA_948949055.1 uncultured Eubacteriales bacterium
ATACGTATCTGCAATTGAAGGTCTTGGAATTTCTTTCAGATTTTTTTTAAGAGCAATAAAATTAAGTTCATTATTTACATAATCCATCGCCTCTTGACTATGATCAAACAAAACTGACCAAGAACAATAATGGATTGCACTTTCAGCGTCCTCTTTTTCAATGCTAAGCCAAGCGTTAGCTCTTAGATACTTTGCGAAATCTTTGGCTTTCCAAATATAGAGAAAAATATTGTTTAATTCCTTTTCGCAAGCTGGAATATCTCCACGTTTTTTATAAAACTCCAATTTTTCAAACATTGTATCTACATCAAAAGGAATTAGCTCTAATATCTCATCTGCGCATTTTAGACTTTCGTCACTGCCAAGTTCAATAAGAGCATAGAGTTTACGTTGAAGGAGTTTCGCCTCATAGCCAGAAACCCACTGACACAATATTTGGTCTTGAAATAGATATCTAAACCTTATAAAATCAAAAAGATGAGGAAACTGATAACAATATTTATCCTCAATTTTCTTGTCTTGTCTAAAATTTTCTATATTGTTGTCAACCAGCTCAACTATCTCCTGCCACTGTCCATTTTTACGATATTCGCTAATCTTATCAAATAATTTATCTATATCTACTTTTTCCATTTCTTTTGTACATCTCCTCTTGTCAAATATTTTTCTGTATCTACTTTTCTTTTATTTTGTATCTCTTCTAATTAAAAGCATAACATAAAACATTATAAAAATCTAGTAAATTTGATATTTTAATATGATGATTATATTATATTCATCCAATAAAAAATCACCCATTAAGGGTGATCTTTAAGCAAGTTTTTCAAACTGGCTATTATATAGGTCGGCGTAAAAACCTCCCTTTTCTAATAATTGTTCATGATTTCCACTTTCAATAATATCTCCGTCTTTCATAACCAAAATTAAATCGGCATTTTTAATTGTAGAAAGCCTATGAGCGATTATAATAGAAGTTCTGCCAATCATGAGTTTATCCATTGCATTTTGAATTAAAATCTCTGTTCTTGTATCAACATTGCTTGTTGCTTCGTCGAGAATTAGCATAGGTGCATCATCAACCATAGCTCTTGCAATAGTGACAAGTTGTTTCTGACCAGCCGAAAGATTTGCATCTTCGTTTAAAGGCGTATCATAACCTTTTGGCAAAGTCTGAATAAAGTGGTGAAGTCCAACTGCCTTACTTGCCTCTATAACCTTTTCAAGAGGTATATCCTTATTGTTGTAAACTATATTGTCATAAATTGTACCCTCGAATAACCAAGTATCTTGTAAAACCATACAGAATAGGTCATGTACATTTTCACGAGTTAAAGAACTTGTTGGAACGCCATCTACTAAGATTTCGCCTCCGTTTGTTTCATAGAACCTCATCAAAAGATTGACCATTGTAGTTTTTCCTGCACCAGTTGGACCAACAATCGCTATCTTCTGACCTGCTTTTGCCTTTGCTGAGAAATCATTTATGATAATTTTATCTTGATTGTATCCAAAACGAATATTTTTAAATTCGATATTACCTTTAACATTTTCAAGCACTTGTGACTTAAAGCTTTCATCGTCAAGTTCCTTTTCGCCCAAGAATTCGAATACTCGATAACTTGCTGCACCTGCCGACTGGATAGATGACATAGATTGAGCAAAAGTAGAAAGAGGCTGTGTAAAAAGTCGTACATAAATCATGAAAGCAACGATTACATTAAGGCCGATTGTGCCATTCATAGTAAGGACAGCGCCTACTACGCAGACTGCCACATAGCCAAAGTTTCCCACAAAACTCATAAGTGGCATCATAAGCCCACCGAGGAATTGAGATTTAAATGAGGCGTCATTTAATTTTTTATTTATTTTATCAAACTTTCCAAAAAGTGATTTTTCTGCATTATATGCTTTTACTACATTATGTCCTGCGTAAACTTCTTCGATATGACCATTTATATCACCGAGAAGTTTTTGTTGTCTATCAAAGTACTTTTGAGCTCTGCCTATAATCATTATCATAAGCGCAAAACCAATAAGAGAAGCTCCAATAGCTACAAGAGCAAGTATCCAACTTGTCAAGAACATCATTATTATAGTTCCCACAAAGAGAGTGAAAGCTGAAACAAGTCCAACAATACTTTGGTTTAGAGTTTGACCTAATGTATCAACATCATTTGTTACACGAGAAAGAATGTCGCCATGACTAGTATTATCAAAATATTTTAAAGGTAAACGATTTATCTTAGTTGAGATATCTTCTCTCATCTTTTTTGTAATCTTCTGTGTAATTGTCGCCATTATAAATCCTTGCAAATATGAAAGGACAACGCTTGCCGAATAGAAGGCAACTAATGTCAATGCTATCTTTGTAATACCTTGAATATCAAAAGTTCCTGGAATTCCAAGTTCGGTTTTCTTAATCCAAATTGCAATAATCTCAGTCATATCGCTAATTTTGTCTGGTCCTAAGATTGTAA
>CARBWQ010000177.1 GCA_948949055.1 uncultured Eubacteriales bacterium
ATTGAAACGGTTTTTCCGTCTAAGTTTGTAGTTCATATTGCAGAAAGGCAGGAAATTTATGCAGTGAAAGGACTTGAAGAGAAATACTATATCTGTGATGAACAAATGAGAATACTAAGAATTGAAGAAGATTATCAAAATAATTCAAGTTCTCCAATGCTTCTCTCACAATTTGAAAAGCCTGTTTTAAAAGAATATGTTGCAGGTGATTATCTGACTGAAATTAGACAGCCAAATATATATGAATATCTATATGAAAATAATAGAAAACTTGGCGAGCAAAAATCACTTATTGAAAGTATTACTTTAACTAGTGAATATGACAACCTTCTAAAAAAAGAACAGACAGTTACCTCTCTCAAATTTTATAGTGGACAAACTTTTAATATCGTTAATGATAGTTATGCCATGAAATATAAAGTAAAACTTATGCTAGACGTGTTTAGTCAGCTTTATGACTTAGAAGGGAAGCAAGTTATAATAGGAAAGGATGAAAATGGTCAAAATATTTATTCTAAGCCGTTAGACATGGAATATCTAAATACATGTACAATTATAATTACAAACTACTATAATTATAGAGATGAATTTGTAGACATAGGTGCAAAGGACTGCTATTTTAAATTTGTATTAGATGAAAATTATTTATAAGACATTCTGCTTTTGCAGGGTGTTTTTTATTAAAATAAATGTTGAATGTAATATGTTATAAAAATTTAAATTATAAACATTTCTTATTGACTTTTTATTTTATATATATTAATATATATAATATATTTATTTGGCAACATTTAATGCCAAGTTTACAATAGAAAAGTCGTTAGAGAGGATTTATGAAAGAAAATTATGTGTTGGCTTTTGATATAGGCTCTTCAAAACTGCGTGCAATGGTAGCTGGAAGAGGTATAAATAATACTTTTAAAGTCAAGGGATATAAAGAAGTTAGTTACGATGGTTTCTTTGAAGGTAAGTTTTTAAATCAGGACAAGCTTTCTTCAATTTTTGAACAGATAGTTGGTGATTTAGAACTTCAAAGTGAAAAGATTGATAAAATGTACATTGGTGTGCCTGCTGAGTTTTCATCTGTGGCTGTCGCTAATGAAAGTGTGAATTTCGGCAATAGACGAAAGGTTAAGAGATCTGATGTAGACTCGCTTTTCTATTTGGCTGGTGAAAAGTCTAAAAGTGGCGAAGTGGAAGTTGTATCAGTTAGTCCTCTTTCTTTCTCGCTTGACGGTTTTGCTTCACTTGACCCTATTGGAGAAAGTGGCACAACGCTATCAGCAAAACTTTCAATCATTTATGTAAATAGAGATTTTATAGAGTTATTCAACTCGATTGCAGGAGGGCTAAATTTCTCAACAGTTGAGTATATATCTGAACCTCTCGCTCAGGCTCAATATGTTGTCCCAAAAGAAAAGAGGGAAGATTTTGCACTTTTGGTTGATGGAGGGGATTTGACTACAAGTATAGCCTTCATAAAAGGTGATGGACTTAGTGCTCTTACCTCAGTTGCCAGAGGTGGTGGATTTATTACAAATGACTTAGCTGAGGCTTTTGATCTTACAATGGGAGAAGCTGATAGACTTAAAAAGCAGATTGTACTTTCAATTAAAGGTGGTCAAAATGATTTTTATGAGCTTTGCACAGATTTAGGAAAAACTACTCGCATTGGACTCAACTTTGCAAACGAAGTTGTAGCTTATAGAATTGAAGAACTTGCCGAGGTTATATCAAAGTGCCTGCAAATGAATTCTTCTCAGTTTGATAGCTATCTTCCTATTTACCTGACAGGTGGTGGAATTTCTAAGATTAAAGGTGGAAGAGATTTTCTAGCAAAGTGTTTGGGTAGAAATGTAACATACGGAACTCCTCTTGTCCCAGGCAAAGAGAATACTGAGCTCGCCTCTATTTACTCGTTAGTTAATTATGCTCTTGGCGAATAGGGTTATCTGAATGTCGAAATTTGACAAAAATTGTCAAAATTACTTAAATCAGTTGATTTTTGCAAGTTTAGTCATTATAATAGAAATGTATAAATATTCATAAAAAGTGAATAATCGACAATTTTTATACATTTTCTAAAAAAAATATAAAAAATAGATTGCATTTTTGTTTTATTTGTATTACAATACTTAAAGTCATGTTTAGAGTATTAAAATTACCCTTTACATAATTTAAATTATATCTTAAAAGTTTTTCAAGATATATACATAACAAGTTTTTTAAGGGCGAAAAGCCTGATATTCAAGGAGAAAAGAAATGGAAAATAATTATAACACTTCTGCTACCAAAATTAAGGTTATCGGTGTCGGTGGTGGTGGTAACAATGCTGTTAATCGTATGATTGATGCCGGTGTTAATGTGGCTGAGTTTATAGCTGTCAATACTGACCAACAAACTCTTTTATTAAGTAAAGCAGAAACAAGACTTCAAATCGGTGAAAGATTGACTGGTGGTCGTGGTG
>CARBWQ010000178.1 GCA_948949055.1 uncultured Eubacteriales bacterium
GAATCTGTGACATTGGCAGTAATTCCACTTGTCTTTGCACTTTGGAGTGCATAATAGTTTTTAGCAGTTTCATCATTACTTAAAATAGTAGGGTAGGCAGAATAAATATTTTCATTTTCACTTACTTGAAGATAGAATGAACCTTCTTCTCGTCCAGCTATTTTCATTTTTAAACTTACTTTATATATAGAGTGAGCGTCAATATTGATATCTTCCGATCTTACACCAATATAACCATTGCTTGAATATTGATTTGAATTTGTATATAAGACAAGTGCTTGGCTATTGTTATAACTGAAATCATCACCTACATTATCAAAACCTGTCAAGTTGGAAAAATCAGAATTTTGCATATTTCTAACATCCATGATTCTCGCAGACGCATTTGATCTTGCACCAGGAATAATTTTCCAGTGTTCTCCGAGGGTGTCGCTATTTTGAGGAATTTCGTCCTCAAAATCAAAGTTCATATTTTCAGTACCTTCAACAATATAGAAGTCTGGTTGCAGTTTATCAATTAAAAATATTGTTTTGAGTTCACCGTTTTCCCAACTAGCATTATCTGCATATTCAATAAAGGTATTATCTTTATTAACATAACCATAATCTTTGCTAAGCTCAATAAATTGATTTTGTGAGTATCTTGTTATATTTACATTATCAAAGAAAACTGCACCTTCACTTCTTACACCATTAGCACTACCAAGATAGAGGTCGACTGTAATAGTTTGAGAAGAGTTTCCAGTTGAGATAAAGAAATAGTATTCTTTCCATGTTTGGTTTTCGAAATTTTCATAACCTAAAACAATATCTTCGCCATCTTTATCGACGAGACCGTTGATGTATATAGAACCACTTGCAAAATCATCACCATTAAGCATCGCCTTAGCAGAAACAGAAAGAACATAATTTGAGTTAGCTTCTAATGTGACACTGCTAGATCTATAACCTAGATAAGAGCGAATATTTTTTTGAGATAACTTTTCTTTTGAATTTATCATTAATATTCTGCTGTCTTCACCATGAGAAAGGGGATTTGAAGATAACATATATTCATCTTTGTTGTTTGAAAAAGTAGTGGTTTCATTGCTGTTTTCGTCAGTGTTTGAACCTTTACCAACGTCAATAAGCATACCGGTAGCATGACTATCAGTTTCGATAGCATTCCAGCCTGAAAGAGAAGTTCCCTTTGCATATGGAGTAGCTCCTTGTTCAAAAGTAGAGTTGGTCAAAGAAGTTACCTTTTCGCTATAATAGCCAGGGAGCCTTTCACTAGCAAAAGAAGGAGTGTTTTTTGAAGCTAAACACACACCACCAAACAAAGTGAAAGGGAAAAGAAATAACGCACATAATTTTAAACATTTAGAATTTAAGTTGTATCTTTTTTTAATCATGTTCCACCTTTTAAAATATTACCTTAGTAGTATACAACATTTCTTAAAAACAATCAAATAAATTTTACATATTTATTCATAATATTTGTGTATACAATTTTTTCTCTGACAAATAAAAAATGTCAGTTAAATTAAATTGTTTCAATAAAAGGGAATTTATTATGGGTAAAATAAAAAAAGACAAAACCAGTCAAAAAAAGACAGGCAAAAAAAATGAAAATAAAGGTAATTTGACAAAAAAATCATTAGAAAATGGTAAAAAAACATCAAAATTCACTTTAAAGCACAAAATTATATTAATTTTATCAGGAGGAGTGATTGGATTTCTGAATGGCTTTTTTGGTGGTGGTGGAGGTATGATTTGCGTTCCAATTCTGCAAAAGGTATTAGGCCTTGATGCAAAACATTCGCACGCTACTGCAATCATGGTAATATTCCCTTTAAGTTTAATTTCAGCTTTTATTTATGTCATTAATGGGTTTATAAGTTCACTTCCATTATTAACAATAGGTCTGGGAGTTGTGGCAGGAGGAATACTAGGCTCCTTTGCACTTAAATTTCTACCACCAAAGGCAATTAGACTCATCTTTGCAATAATAATGTTTGTTGGAGGTATAAAGCTTATAATATGATTTTGACTATATTTATCTATATAATTTTTGGATTTGTATCTGGTGTTTTTGGAGGGCTTGGAATGGGTGGAGGAACTCTTCTTATTCCTCTTTTGACCATCTTCTTGGGTCTTGAACAAAAGCTTTGCCAAGGTATAAATTTAGTTGCATTTTTGGTTATGGCATTGTTCTCATTAGTAATTCATTTTAAAAATGGTTACATTGAAACAAAAGGTTTAATTTTTATTATTTTGAGTGGGGTGGTTTTCTCACTTTTAGGCGCTTTGGTTGCAGGTGCAATTCCTTCAAACATACTTAGAATTGCATTTGGCGTGTTTTTGTGCTTATTGTCAATATATCAGGCAGTAAAAGCTATTAAAAAAT
>CARBWQ010000179.1 GCA_948949055.1 uncultured Eubacteriales bacterium
CTTCGATTATCCATACTACTTTTAATCAAACACTTACAAGCACAGGCAGGCTTTCAAGTAGCGAACCTAATTTACAAAATATACCTACAAGAGATGACGATGGCAAAGTTTTAAGAAAATTATTTATTTCAAAATTTGATGGAGGCAGTATTGTTTCTGCCGATTATAACCAAATTGAATTAAGATTACTTGCCGACATGTCAGATGAAGAAAGTTTAATAAATGCCTATAACAGTGGAGAAGATATTCATGCACTAACTGCATCGCATATTTTTAGAAAACCAATAGAAGAAGTTACTACAAATGAAAGAAGGGACGCCAAAGCAGTTAATTTCGGAATAATCTATGGCATAAGTGATTATGGACTATCTCAAAACATTAAAAGCACTCGTGCCATGGCAAAAGATTTTATCGACTCTTATTTTTCTAAGTATCCTAAGGTTAAGTCATTTATGGATAAAAATATCGAAATGGCTAAAAAAAATGGTTTTGCTATTACCAAATTTGGTAGAATTAGACAAATTCCAGAAATATCATCTTCTAAATATCAGACAAGAACGTTTGGCGAAAGAGTGGCAATGAATATGCCATTGCAAGGAACAGCGTCAGATATAATAAAACTTGCAATGCTAAAAGTGGATAAAAAATTGAGTGATGAGGGGCTAAAAAGTCAACTTATATTGCAAATCCATGACGAACTTATTATTGACACATATCCAGGTGAAGAGGAAAAAGTTGTTCAAATATTAAAAAATGAAATGGAAAATATAACAAATCTTAAAATTCCTCTTATTGTTTCAGTAGGAAAGGGTGAAAGCCTATTTGATTGTAAATAAAAAAATAAAAAACTTTTTTATTTGCCTTAAATTCGTTTGACTATTCTTTCATTAAT
Source organism: uncultured Eubacteriales bacterium (assembly GCA_948949055.1). Lineage (GTDB taxonomy): Bacteria > Bacillota > Clostridia > Christensenellales > UBA1242 > Caccovivens. The sequence continues at coordinate 893 of CARBWQ010000179.1, forward strand.
AGGCTATAATCTTAATGGAGATGTAATGCAATACAAAAGGAAGATGGGAATTGATTATGGAGATAAACGCATTGGCATAGCTCTAACTGATGCTTTATGTATTATTTCAAGTCCATATGAAGTTTACAAAAATGTTGGTGAAGATGATGCAATAAATCATATTATCAATCTTATAAAAGAATTTGATGTTGATGAAATTGCCATGGGACTTCCACTAAACATGGACGGGACTGAGGGTGAAAGAGCTTTAATTCATCGTCAGTTTGGTGAAAAACTTGCCAATCTTTCAGGAGTCAAAGTAAATTATGTTGATGAGCGCTTAACCTCGGCAGAGGCAGAAGAAATTCTTATTTCAAGTGGTGTTCGAAGGGAAAAGCGTAAGGAACTCATCGATAAAATTTCAGCTCAAATTATTTTGCAAACTTACATTAACAATAAAAGGGGATAAATTATGGATAAAGAAAATAATGTAAAACAAGTAGACCTTCTTGACGTTTTACTTGACCAAGACAATAAAGAACCAATCGTTCTTATGGATGAAAATGGAAAACAAATGACTTTTGAACAAGTTGCTGTTATTCCTTACGAAGTAAAGAAAGATAAAAGACTTTACTGCGTTTTAAAACCATTAGACAAAATTGAAGGAATTGCTGATGACGAAGCTATCGTATTCTTAGTAGATACTGATGATGATGGTAATTCTATCATTAGAATTGAAGAAGACGAAGAAATCGCTATTGCAGTTTTCGACAAATACTATGATCTTCTTGAAGAAGCTCGTAAAGAAAATCCAGAACCAAAGAAATCAGCTCCAAAAGCTACTGGCAAAAAAACAGCTGGTAAAAAATAATTAAAATAATTTTGAAATAAGTATGATTATTGTAGATTTAGTAATTGACTTATTGGCTTTTGTTTGTGATATTTTGGATTTTAAGAGGGAAATTCATCCTTCAAAGTCAGACGATGAATAAAAACAGGTGACAAGTTCGCCTGTTTTTTTATGGACGCATGAACAACACGAATGTAATGAGTGTTTTCTTTAAGGATGTAAGAATAACACAAATGTAATGAGTTTTTTCTTTAAGGATGCAAGAATAACACGAACGACATGAGTGTATTCTTATTTTTATATTTTGCGAAATTTGTCAAAAAAATTAAATAAGTTTTTAATTTATAGTATAAAACGCCCAAAATTAGTTAACCTATAATTACAAGGCAATCAGCCTTGAAAATATAGGAGGTGAAAACTATGTTTGGTAAAAACTCAAAAGCTTCATCTAAAAAAAGTGGAAAGTGTTCAAAAACATCTAAATCTGCTAGAAATGTAGAAGCTTCAAATGAAGCAACTAAGGGAAGTAGCTCAAAAACTAGTTCTAAAACTAGCTCAAAAACTAGTTCAAGTGCAAAAAATTGTAAATAGTTTTCAGCTTAAAAAAGTCCACAAGAATAGCTTGTGGATTTTTTATTTAATTTAGCTTTTAAACA
>CARBWQ010000180.1 GCA_948949055.1 uncultured Eubacteriales bacterium
AAGTTGATGGTTGTGGCCCTGCTCATAAATTAAAAGAAGAAGCTACTCCTATCGACCCTATTAGAGTGCTTGAAGGTACTGAACTTGACCTTACTATCTACCAACCAACATGTATAGCTCAAAAGACACTTATTTATAATAATGTAACCTATAAAGCTACATCTTGGGGAACTAGTGCTTGGGCAAGTGGAACAAAAGGTGGAAGTGGTTTTACTTCTATTGTAATTACTTCTGATACAACCTTATATGCTTGCTGGCAGGAACAATAAACAAAAAAGCTACTTTTTAAGTAGCTTTTTTTATGCAATTAATCAACACTTAATATTAATAAGGGATATATCCAAATGGTTTAATTCTTTCTGCTTCTATTTCAAAAAAGAAAATATTTTTATTCTTATCCCTTTTAAATCTTATAACTGGTTCATTTTTCATAACCAGATAATTTTCAATAACCGATCTGAGATCATCTTTTAATAGGTCACATACTCTTTGTGGATCACACATTTTATCATTATTTAAAATATGTTCCATTCGACCTGCAATCTTATAGTCCATTCGACCTCCTTATACTCTCTTCTTTATATTTCTTTTTAAATAGCCCATTACTCCACGATATTTGAAAGTACAATCAAAAATCTTTTTTGAACCATTATGAATATTCTCACTAAGAAGCGTAAAAGCTCTTGCACTTTCAACTGATTGAACTCTTCCCCCAATCGAGCAGGAACAACCTATTGCATCGTCCTCAGGAATAACACCCAGAAGAGGAATATTCAACGCTCTAACAATGCTTTCGATAGTCATCATATCACCATTTAATAATAAATCACCTCTCATTCTATTTATTACAATCCCTTTGTATTCAATGTTATATTCATCAAGCAGTGCAATAACCTTATCTGCATCACGAATTGAAGAGAGATGAGGAGTAACGACAATTATGGCTTCATTGGCTGGAAATACTGCCCTATGGAAACCTGCCTCAACTCCTGCTGGACAATCTATTAAAATATAATCGAAATTGCTATCTATTTGCTCTATGACGCTCTTCACATGTTCTCCGAGAATAGTAGTTTTATTATAAGCATGAGAAGATGGAAGGATATAAAGTGAAGAAATATGTCTGTCTTGAACAAGAGCCTGTCTAGGTCTACATTTTCCCATAACAACATCAGTTATATCGAATACAACTTGATTTTCCACGCCCATAACTACGTCAAGATTATTAAGACCGATATCAACATCAATAAGAGCGACTCGAAAACCAAGTTTCGCCAGTTGAACGCCCAAATTAGCACATACAGTAGTTTTTCCTACACCACCCTTTCCACTTGTCATAACAATTTTTCTTGCCATATTTACTCCTAAAAGCTAAAAAATTCTTCCACTATTATTTTAGCAAATAGAAGGATAATACAAAAGAGAAGAAATGTCGATTTCTTCCCTTTGTTGTCAATTATTGTTAAAAATTTATTAAGTTTTATTTGTCGTATTATCCTTAAATATTCTCTAAAATCTTTTTAAGCAATTCTTTATCATCTAAAAGCTTTCCAGCACCTAGAATTGATACGTTTTCAGCATCTTCAACAATTTTAAAAGGATATTTAAAATTCTTTCTAAGATAACTTTCCAGACCATTTATTTTGCTCATTCCACCAGTAAACAATACACCATTGTTTATTATATCAGTGGAGATCTCAGGTGGCAATGAGGTGATTGTAACATCAACAGATCTTATTATCTCGTCAAAGAAAGGAACTAGAACTTCTAATAAATCTTTTGAAGAGATTATGTAAGAACGTGGTATTTTACTTTCAACATCAACACCAGTTATCTCCATATTCAAGCTATCATTATTATAAAGACTTCCAACTTCAATCTTCAATTTTTCACAACTGCTTACCCCAACGACTATTCCTTGATTGTATGCTATTGTATTTGCTATTGCAACATCAACAGCCCTACCTCCAATTCCAAGCGTAGCGCCTTTGACAATTGAATTCATATTAATAACTGCTATATCTGTATTTGCACCACCAATATTAACAACTAAATTGGTCTTGGTTGAACTTATATTCTTACCAGCTCCAATGGCACTGCAAATTATAGTAGGAATTAGTATTACTTCCTTAAATCCAATTTCATGCATTATAGTCATAAAATTATCTCTATCTTGCTTTGCCAGTCCACAATTAATTAAAACCATACATGAATCATAATTGCGTTTAAAATTTAGTTGATCAAAATAATATATCAAAAGTTCTTTTAAATATTCATAATTATTGATTTGACCATTTGTAATAGGACTGAATACTTCAACGCTATCATTTGTTTTTCCAAGCATTGCTTTCGCT
>CARBWQ010000181.1 GCA_948949055.1 uncultured Eubacteriales bacterium
CATCAATTAGAAGGACTTGTAATTGATGAAAACGTTTCTATGGCTGATTTGAAATCAATGTTAACAACATTAATGAAGAGGTTGTTTGGTGAAGAAACAACTATTAGATTTAGACCTTCTTTCTTCCCATTTACTGAGCCTAGTATTGAGGTAGATGTATCCTGTCCAACTTGTCATGGAAAGGGTTGTTCTTTATGTAAAGGAACTGGAATGCTTGAATTATTAGGGGCAGGAATAGTAAATCCAAAGGTACTTGAAATGTCTGGCATTGATAGTAAAAAGTATAGAGGTTTTGCTTTTGGATTTGGTCTTGATAGAACAGCTATGATATTAAATAGTATAGGTAATATTAGATATCTTTATAGGAATGACATAAGATTTTTAAATCAAATGAAATAATAAATGTCGAAATTTGTCGAATTAATTAAAATATAAGGAGAAATTATGAAAGTAACATATAATTGGCTTAAAGAGATGGTTGATATTGATGTATCGCCAGAAGTTTTGGCTGAAAAATTGACTTCTGCTGGTATGGAAGTTGAGGAAATTATATATCAAAATGAACATCTACATCATGTAGTTGTTGGTAGAATTATTAAAATTGAAAAACACCCAGAAGCTGATAGGCTTGTAGTATGCAGGGTTGATATTGGTGGTGGTGAGGTAACTCAAATTATTACTGCTGCAACAAATGTATTTGAAGGTGCAGTTGTGCCTGTAAGCTTGGAAGGAGCAGATCTTGTAAATGGTGTAAAAATTCAAAAGACGAAAATGCGTGGCGTTGAGTCTTGTGGTATGTTTTGTTCAGGAGAAGAATTAGGTATTGATGAAAACTATTTTGAGGGTGCTGGTGTATATGGTATTTTAATTTTGCCAAATGATATGAAGCCTGGTACACCAATTGATAAAGCATTAATGCTTGATGATGTTATTTTTGATGTCAACATTACACCAAATAGGGCAGACTGTATGAGTGTTATAGGTATAGCGCGTGAAGTTTGTGCATTGCTTGGTAAGGATATAAAAAAGATTAATCTAAACTATGATATTGATGTATATTCAAAAGATGTAATTAGAAATTTTGTAGATGTAGAAGTTAAAACTGATAACTGTTTTAGATATATGGCTGGTGCTATAACTGATATTAAAATAGAACGTTCTCCACTTTGGATGAGAGCTAGATTGAATGCTGTTGGTATTAAACCAATCAATACTATTGTTGATATTACAAATTATGTTCTTATTGAGTTTGGTCAACCTTTGCATGCTTTTGATCAAAAGAATATTGGTGGTCAAAAGATAAATGTTAGACAGGCGAAAGAAGGTGAAGTTATTTCTGCTCTTAACCATAGCGATTATGAGTTGAACCAAGATGTAATGGTCATAGCTGATGATGCTCGTCCTATGGTCATTGCAGGCGTAATTGGTGGCGTTGATTCATGTATAACTGATGAAACTACTACTTGTGTGCTTGAAAGTGCTGTATTTGATTTAAAATCTATAAGAATTACAAGTAGAAAACTTGGAGTAAGAACTGATTCATCAGCAAGATACGAAAAAGGTGTTAATGTTGCAAGTGCTGAACTTGGTCTTGCAAGAGCTTTGCATTTGGTATGCAAGTTAAAATGTGGCAAAGTTGTACGTGGTGTAATTGATATATGTAATAAGAAAAATGAAACAAGAGAGATTACTTGTTCTGTTGAACTTATAAACAATATACTTGGAATTGAAGTTCCGACTGCTGAAATGGTGCGTATTCTTAATAGTTTGGGTATTGAAACAAAAGCTCTCGGCAATAAGCTTAATTGTAAAGTTCCTCCATATAGAGAAGATGTTGAAAATGATTATGATATAGCAGAGGAAGTTATTAGGCTTTATGGATACTATCACTATGATAGTCTTGACTATAAACTTTTTGAAAATGCAACTGTTACAGAAGGTCATCATCATCCAAGGTTATTATTGGAAAGAGGATTTAGAAAGGCTCTTGTTGAAAATGGTTTTTATGAAAATATATCTTACTCATTAGTTGGAGGTGATATAAATAACAAGCTTTATCTAAATGATGAAGAAAATATGATTGTGAGAATTTCTAATCCGATAAGTGAGGATATTTCTTGTATGAGAACATCTCTTGCTCATAGTCTACTACAAAATATTAACTATAATATAAATGTAGGTAATAAAGCTTTAAGAATCTTTGAATGTGGTAGGACATATGTGGCTAAGAGTTTGCCTGTTGATGATTTGCCAGTTGAGAAAAATATGTTGGCGATTGCCGTGTGTGAAGAAGGTTATGATTTCTTTAATTTGAAGGCAGTTGTAGAAAACTTA
>CARBWQ010000182.1 GCA_948949055.1 uncultured Eubacteriales bacterium
ACTGACTACAATTTCTATTTCTTCATCAAATAATAAAGAAGATTTATCTGCAATCTTCCCCTCAATCTTTACTAAACCTTCATCTATTAAGTTTTTTGCTTTATTTCTAGAAACATTTAATCTTTGCGCTAATAATACATCCAATCTTTTTTTCATAAATTAATTTTACATAAATAAAAATAAAAATGCAAGAATAACTAATAAAAATATTAAATAATTAAAATATATTATATTTTGTTTACATATTTTAATAAATTTGATATACTTTTTGTAACAAAGGAGCAATTTATGAAAATAATAGTTACATTGAGAAGTCTTACAAAATTAACTAGACTTGAACTTGATGAAGAAAAGCAAACAGCAAATTTAAATGGAACACCAATCGATATAAATGTAGAACCATTTATCAACAAGCTTCTCAAAATTGTATCTTCTTGGAAAAAAAGAATGGTAAATGACTTTATTCTTGATGGTCTTGAATATACTGTTAAAATAGAAAAAGATGATAAAAGTTTTGAATTTTATGGAAGAAACAAATTTCCAGACAATTTTCAAGATTTTATAAATCTATTGCAAAGCGAAAATATAAATTAAAATAATATTTTGTTCACACTGAAACAATATCCTATAAAACAAAAAAACTGAGATAACTTCTCAGTTTTTTTTAAATACCCAAGAACAACAGAAGCGAAATGAGTGTTTACTTTAAGAACGCAAGAACAATACAAGTTAAACCAATGTTTTATTTAGGTACACAAGAATAACACGAGTGAAACAATTTTTTTATTCCAAACTTACAAGGTAATAATAAACTGGTTGTCCACCACTTACAGCAGAAACTTCACATTCTGGATATTTGCTTGCAAGAACCTCTACAAGTTTGTCAGCTTCGTCTTCACGTATATCTTCACCATAGAAGAGTGTGATATTCATTATTTCTTCACTCATCATGCTTTCAACAAGTTTTTCAGTTGTTTCAGCTACAAGCTTGCCCTTTGCAAGAATAGCTTTATCATCTAGACCAATGATATCGCCAACGTTAAGGTCAAATCCATCAACGTGAGTATCACGAACTGCATAAGTTACTGAACCAGATTTGACGCCTTTGATAGCATCATTCATAGATTCAGTGTTATCTTCCACGCTACCTTCTGGATTGAAAGAGATAGCAGCAGAAATACCTTCTGGAATTGAGCGAGTAGGAATAATGATAAGATTTTTATTTGTAAGGTCATTAGCCTGCTGTGCAGCAAGAATGATATTTTTATTATTAGGGAAAACAAATACATTTCTTGCAGGAACTTTATCAGCAGCAGCTGCGATATCGGCAGCAGATGGGTTCATAGTTTGACCACCAACAATGATTTCATCAACGCCAAGATCTCTATAAATATCAGCAAGACCATCACCAGGTGCAACAGCAACCATGCCATGTTCTTTTGTTTCTTCAAGCACATTTGCTTTCTTTTTAATTTCTCTGTTTTGTTCTCTCATATTCTCAATTTTGAGATTATAAAGTTCACCAAGTTCAAGAGCATATTCAAGTGCCTTGTTAGGTTCATTAGAGTGTACGTGAACTTTAACAAGGTTTAAGTCACCAATACAAATTACAGAATCACCAAGTTCAACAAGTTTTTCTCTAAGTTTATCAATGTCAGCCTCTGTTGTCTTTTTCTTCATGTGAATAATCATATACTCAGTACAATAACCGAATTGTATGTCACCAAGATTATTGATATCAGCAATAACATCGTCAAGAGATTGTTTTTTCTCGTCATCAAATTGGAACTCAAAATCCTCTTCACCCATTATGAGTTTATAGAAACCTGTAAAGACTATAATAATACCTCTACCACCGGCATCTACCACACCTGCCTTTTTAAGTACAGGCAACATTTCAGGAGTTTGCTTTAAAATTTCCTCACCCACTTCAAGAACTTTTTTGAGAAAAACTTCAAAGTCGTCACATTTTTTAGCTACACTTACAGCGTTTTCAGCCATCACACGGATAACAGTAAGAATTGTACCTTCCTTTGGTTTGGTAACAGCTTTATAGGCAACGTTAGCCCCCTCTTGCATAGCCTTAGCAAAGACCTTTGTAGTAATTTCCTTACTCTTAGCAATTTCACTACAAAACCCTTTGAAAATTTGAGATGTAATAACACCACTATTTCCTCTTGCACCCTTTAAAGCACCCTTAGCAAAGGCATCACTGAGTGCATCAAGAGTACTTGAAGGACACTGTGAAACTTCGTTTACAGCCGACTTCATAGTCAAAAACATATTAGTACCAGTGTCACCATCTGGCACAGGGAAAACGTTGAG
>CARBWQ010000183.1 GCA_948949055.1 uncultured Eubacteriales bacterium
AAGTATTAGATAAATTAATCACGCTTCAGCAACGAAAATTGAGGCAATTAAAGTTACTGAAAAATGCCTTACTTAAAAGAATGTTTACTGCAAAAAAATCTCCTACTTTAAGATTTAGAGATTTCTCTAAAGATTGGAAGTTACATAAATTACAAGATATTACGGATAGATTAGACAACGCAAGAGTTCCTGTTACTGCTTCTAAAAGAATAGCTGGCTCAACTCCTTATTATGGTGCTAATGGCATTCAAGATTATGTAAAAGGATATACACATGATGGAGAATTTCTATTAGTAGCTGAAGATGGTGCTAACAATATAAATGATTATCCAGTTATTTGCGCAAAAGGTAAAATTTGGGTTAACAATCATGCACATGTTCTTCAAGCCAAAAACAAAAAAATAGATATTTTGTTTTTAATGTATGCATTAAAGTTTCTTAACATGAAAAAATATTTAGTAGGTGGAGGTAGAAGTAAATTAAATGCTGAAACCATGATGAAATTAGCACTTAAATTACCAGAATTAGATGAGGAACATAACATAGGAGTTTTAATAAAAAATATGGATGTATTGATTACGCAATATAAATATAGAATACAAAAAATAAATAAATTTAAACAATTCCTCCTCCAAAACATGTTTATCTAACTACAAAAGGACATCACTAATAGATGTCCTTTTTGCTTAACCTAATTGTGATAAATGATGCAAAATTTTATCATTATCTTTATTTTCAAGTTCACGAATAATGTGAATATATGTTTCCTGTGTTGTAGTTGTATTACTATGTCCCAATCTTTTAGCTACGCTGGCTATAGAGACTCCTTCATACAAAAGCAACGAAGCATGCGTATGACGCAATCCATGAATTGAGATGATCGGAATATCTAGCTTTTCACAATACGTCGCTAACTTCTGATTTAACGTAGAATTATACACTCGCTGATTCTTATCAAAGAATATCAATTGGTCGTCTTCTTTAGAACGAATTAAGGATTGAAATTGTTGCATTAGCTGCCAATCTACCATAACAGTACGATTGGATGATTCATTCTTAGTAGGTTGAAAATGACCTATTTTTTCTTTGTAATTCCATGATTTATTAATAATTATTCTCTGCTTTTCGAAATCAAAGTCTTCTTTAGTTAAAGCTAACGCTTCAGCGAAGCGTAAACCAGTTTTTGCAATCAATAAAAAGAACCAGTCCCAATTAAGCTCAGAATTTAAATCTAATGATCTAAGTAATTTTTGTAAATCAAACAAGTTTAAATATTTTATTTTCTTTTCACTAGGACTACATCCTTTAATAATTGCACGCCTTGTAGGATCATTCTTTAACAAGCCATCATCGAGTGCATCAAATAAACTTGCCTTTAAATGATGATGAAAATCTAAAGTTGTAGTCTTTTCATGATTACGCGCGTACAAGTTTAGAATTTGTTGATAGTTACGACGATTAAGCTCATTCATATGTAGATCTGGTGCAAGTTCTTTCAAGCGCTTTTGAACTAAATAATACTTATCAAGAGTGATTTGTCGAACAGCATTGTCTTTGTAAATATGAATCCAATCCAGATAATACTTATAGAATAACTTGGTGCTATATTTCTTTTGTGACATAGAAAAACCTCCTTAAAATATTAAGTCACGTACTTAATTGTTTAAGGAGGTTCTATTTTTGCAAGAGTTTTTAGATAAACATATTTTGGAGAAGGAATTGTTTTAACCTTTTCGCAGAATTAATAGATAATTGTACTTTTCTAATATTTATGCTTAAGTTTTCTATTATTGCTGATAAATTATTTTGAGCTTTAATAGAGGGAAGTAATATTTTTAAACTATTTAAATTTTCTCTAGTTATTTGTGGCTGTGCTCCACCAGTTACAAAACGTTTTAGATCAGTAAAAGTGAGTAAAGTATATAAAAATTTTTTATTGATATATGTTTCATCTACATTTATTACCATAGAATTTCCTGTTATCCAAACTGGTCCCTTAACGTAGTTAGGATGTCCTGCACTAGCACCTCGAGCACAAATTGTAACTTGATCGGTTTCATGATTATATTTATTGTAAAAACCGATATAATCATTAGCACCAAAAACTGGAATACCTTTTGGTAATAAATCTTTCTTTGTTATTGTAGTTGGTTGATAAATTCGAGCTATATCTTTTAGATATACTGCTTTCCATTTAATCTCATTATTTGAAGCTAATTTATGCGAAACCACTAAGTTATATGAAACTATATTTTTCATCAGTTTTAATAGTTTCAATTTTCGTTGCTGAAGCGTGA
>CARBWQ010000184.1 GCA_948949055.1 uncultured Eubacteriales bacterium
TAAAAATCCCGTTTGGACGTTTAGTTTTCTTTAATTCCATTATCATTTTGACATCGAAATTAACAGTCCTTGTTGAATCATCAAATTCAGGTTCAGTTAAATTATATACAAATCCTCTTTTTATATTATAATTCTCAAAAGGTGAAGGCGTATTACTTGAAATAGCATTATTAAATCTTTTAATATCCCCCACTCTACTTAAACTAACCTTGTCTGCCTCAAAATTATCAACAATATAATCAAAAACATCGTAAACATCATTAGCACTACTAGTCTTTTTTAAATCAAGAAATTCATCATGAGGTATAGAGTAATTTACGCTTGCGAATGCATTAGATTTATCTTTGAGTTGAGCAAGTCCATTAAAAGAAACATTGTAAATGAAACCAGATTTATCAACATCAGCACCAGTAAACAAAAAATTATCGATACTATCTTCCATTGCAACTGCCACCGTTGTTAGTTTATCATTTAATGCGTCAGCTCTTTTTACCCTTGCATCACTACAACCAGCCATTGAGCCTGCCATTATCCCTAAAACAGTAGCTCCTAACAAAAATGTCGCAATTTTCCCTCTTTTTACCATATAAACCTCGCAATAATTATTATATACAATTTTTGCAAAATGTCAATATTTCTTGTTTAATTTAATCGTAGGTGTTAAAATAAAGCAAAGAGGTGAAAACAATGGATAAAGGAATAAGTTTCTATTTTGGCTACAAAATAGACTATAAACAAAGAGCTAAAATGATAAAGGACGCTGACTTTGATGCAATAATGACAACAGCAGATAATAGGTTTGACTATCAAAACGGGACAATCATTGAACAAGTTAGAACATTCGATAAACTTGGTTTAAAATTATCAAGCCTACATATGACTTACACTGATGAAGATTTGCACTATTTCTGGGAAGATGGAGAAGAAGGAGAAAGACAAAAATTAAGTCTTATAAAAGATGTTGAGTACGCAAAAGAATTTGGCTTTACATGCGTGGTAGTACACTTAAAAGGTCAATATTCAGAAATTGGGATACAAAGATTGTTACAAGTTTTAGATGAATGTGAAAAACTTGATATTCCTCTTGCGCTTGAAAATGTTGATGACCCAAAATTATTTTTAGAAGTTTTCGACAAAATTAAAAGCCCATATCTCAAATTTTGCTATGATAGTGGTCACAATAACTTTATAGATAAAGGTTATGACTATTTTAAAAATTTTAAAAACAAGCTAATAGCTTTACATCTTCATGATAATGATGGTACTTCTGACCAACATACACTAAATAGATATGGAAATATAGACTGGCAAAAAATTGGAGAAAAATTAAGAGGCTGTAATGTTTCACTTGATTACGAACTCTTATTGAATTATAAACCTGAAATGCTTTCGCCAGAAGAATGTTTATTTGAAACCAAACGTCAGGCAGATGAACTAGAAAGAATAATACTTGGGAAATAAAAAAGAGAGAATTTTCTCTCTTTTTTAATAAAATTAAATCTCTCTATCTTCTTCTGCGAATGCTTCAATAAATTCATCTTTTGATTGGCTAGAAGAGTTCTTTTTTGATATAAATTTCTCGCAAACGCTGAGAATATAATTTCGAGCAATATATTCCATATAATTACCAGAAAAACTAGGTTTCTCCCCATTAGAACATCTCATAAAAATGTTTTCTATTTCTTTATTAATTACTTCTTCTTTGACATTCTCTTTTACAACTTGTATTATTGTACTTTCTCTTATTTTATCAAGTTCTTTATAAGGAATATTCAAAAAAGTATCCCAGCCCAATTTTTCAATTTCCTCATCAAACTTTTCTTTTGGCTCCAAACTTGATTTAATAATTTTATTATCATCTTCCAATTTTTTAATAGACAATGATATTTCTTCCTTTTTAGATTTTAAGAGAGCCTTTTTAAGTTTAATCCTTAACTTCTCAATATCTTTTTCATTTTCAGTATATTGTTCTTTTAAATCTGAAAATATTGCATTAGAATAAAGGTCAATTTCATCAGAGGTGTCCAAATCATACATTGTTTTATAGGCTTTTTCTCTAAGTTCTTTTGCTTTATTGTATTGGTCATTTAAAGTTACATAAGCCTCATTATTTTTTAATTTTTCTTCTACTTTGTTGTATAAAAACTCCTTTAATTCAATAATTTCCCCTTCTTTTATTTAGTTATATCATCATTCAAGCAATCATACTCTTCGTTTTTATCCATTTGGCTAAAAATATCATCTATTTGGCCATTATATTTTTTAATTGCTGCATGTATTGT
>CARBWQ010000185.1 GCA_948949055.1 uncultured Eubacteriales bacterium
GGAAATATCGCCGCCGGAGGTGAGCCCGTCCAGCCAGCAGACCGCCGCCGGAAACTCCGGCCGTTCCCCTGCAAGGACCCGGCGGACGTCAAGATCGTCGCAGTCGGCGAAGATATTTTCCAGGGTCTCCGGGGTCAAAGGCTGGGGAAATTTCGGTTCTTGTTCCGGATGGAAAGGCGGCCGTTCCTCCGGAGAAGGTTTTTGAAATGTGAACATGTAGGTAGTATGTCCCGTTTGAAACACAATATTTAGGTGTCGTGAATTTGTTTGAAAAAAACATGAAATTTTTGTAAAAAAATGCTTTACTTTTGTTTACATTAATGTTAATTTATGTATAATGAAATTATTGAGGTGAGAAAATGATAGATGAAAGAGGTGTTTTGTTAGAAGAAAGGCTGAGTGTTTATTTAATGTTGTTGAAGATAACTCCAAATTTAAAAGGTTATACATATATGAAAGAATGTGCAAAACAGATATTTGTTGATTCTACCAAAAAATTCAATATACAAGAAAAGCTTTATAAAGATGTAGGGGAGATGTATAACGAAAAATCAACTATAATTGAAAGGTCATTAAGGCATGCAATAGATGCAAGCTTGAACAGAGATGGTATAAAAGATTTTGAAAAATTTATGAAGATGGAATTTTATAATGAAAAGCCTTCTCCAAGAGAACTCCTTTGTGTATTAGTTGAAAGAGCAATGGTGGAAAGCAATAAAATGCTTGCAAATAAAAGTAATATTTATAAGCGATGGAATGAGCTTTTGCTGAAATAGTATTTGTTTTCGCTATAATATTTTATTTTTCGTCAAATATTTTATAAGAATTTCTGAAAATTTGTCATAAACACTTGATTTTTAAAATTGAGTGTTTTATAATGACAACATAAAGGAACGCGATGTTCTTTTATAATTGGTTGGAGTTTTTATGAAAATAATAAACGAAACATTACTTGACAAACTGCTGAGTTATATTAAAACTTATCAGATGAAGAATGGAAGAAGTCCTTCTTATCGTAATATAATGAATCAGCTTAATTTTTCCAGTCTTTCTATGGTGTGTAGGTATATTGAGATACTTGGGCAAAGGGGAGAACTGCAAAAAGATAGTCTAGGTAGTATTGAAATTTCAAGTAATCTTAATTGTACTGACACAATAATTGCCCCTATTGTAGGTACAGTTACCTGTGGAAAACCAATTTATGCACAAGAGAATATAGAGGGAATGTATACTTTGCCATCTGCTATATTTGGGAAAGGTGAGTTGTTTTTATTGCATGCAGAAGGTGATAGTATGGAAGGAGTAGGCATTAAGAGTGGGGACATTTTGGCAGTTCGAAAAAGTGACTATGCTGAAAATGGTCAGATTGTAGTAGCTCTGATTGATGACTCTGCAACAGTAAAAACTTTTTATAAAAAAAAGGACCATATTGTATTGCATCCTGAAAATTCTCGTTATGACGACATCATCACAAAAGATGTGAAAATTTTAGGTATAGTAGAGCATTATATTCATAAGCTTTAAGGAGGCAAAAGTGCAAATGAAATTGTTTTGTCCTCATTGTGGGCGTTGTTTGGGAGAATGTAACTCTTCAAATGATTCCTCTACTTGTAAAGTATTGGTGTCAAGCCCAACTAGGATAGGCAAAAAATATTTTGTACATAATATGAAGTGTATAAAATGTAAAAATGAAATATTTATATTAATGGAATTTAAAGATTAAAAGCGAACCTAGCGTTCCAAAATCTATTTAAGATTGAGGAGTGTTAGGTTTTTTTAAGCCCTAACATTTTGTTGGGTCTTTTTTTATTATTAAATATTGTCAAAAAAAGAATCAAGTACAAAACTTGATTCTAATTTAACAGCATTGTTGATTGATCGCAGTGTAACAATTGGTGTTTGAAGTTGATGTCGAGTAAGTACAACGATAATCGCCAAGCGTAAGGCTTGTGGAACGAAAAGCAATTTAAAATTGAAATTAACTTAACGATAGTCGTGCAACATTTGGTTGCTGGTGCCGATGGTGGGAGCCTTTACCCTTAAAATCTTGCGATTTTTAGGGAACCCGTGAACCCAAGGGTTCGACTCCCAATTAAAAAATCAAGTACAAAACTTGATTAATTCAAAAGTGGTGCCGATGGTGGGAGTCGAACCCACATGAAGTTGCCCTCAACGGATTTTGAGTCCGTCGCGTCTGCCATTTCGCCACATCGGCTTAAATTTACCTTGTTATTTTATCACATTTTTTACTTTTGTGCAACTATT
>CARBWQ010000186.1 GCA_948949055.1 uncultured Eubacteriales bacterium
CATATCTTCTCCAAATTGACTAAAAAGGGAAGACTGACTGAACTTGAAATTAAAGAGGCTATGCGAGAGGTTCGTATTGCTCTACTTGAAGCTGACGTTAATTACATGGTTGCAAAAGACTTTGTAAAGTTGGTTTCTGAAAAGGCAGTGGGTGATGAGGTTTTAAAAAGCCTTACTCCTGCACAACAAGTTATCAAAATCGTGAGAGATGAGCTTACAACGCTTATGAGTTCAACTCAACAAAAACTTGCAGTTTCACCAGCTCCACCAACAATTATTATGATGTGTGGACTTCAAGGAGCTGGTAAAACTACAATGTGTGGGAAACTTGGTGCACATTTAAAGAAGTCTGGAAAGAAGACTCTTCTTGTTGCTTGCGATATTTACAGACCTGCTGCAATTAATCAACTTCAAGTAGTAGGAAAACAAGCAGGAGTTGAGGTTTTTGAAAAGGGTACTCAAAATCCAGTTAAAACTGCAAAACAGGCAGTTGAACACGCTCTTAAACAAGGCTTTGATACAGTTATAATCGATACAGCTGGTAGACTCCATATAAATGAAGAACTTATGAAAGAACTTCAAAACATAAAGAAAGAAGTCAGTCCAACTGAAATCTTGCTTGTTGTAGACTCTATGACAGGTCAAGATGCTGTAACCGTTGCTCAATCGTTCAATAATGACCTTGATGTAACAGGTATAATTTTGACTAAGCTTGATGGCGACACTCGTGGTGGTGCAGCATTATCAATAAAAGCAATTACTGGAAAGCCTATAAAGTTTACTGGCGTTGGTGAAAAGATTGGAGATATTGAACCTTTTTATCCAGATCGCATTGCAAGTAGAATTCTTGGTATGGGTGACGTCCTATCTCTTATTGAAAAGGCACAAGAGGCAGTTTCAGAAGAGGAGGCAAAAGCTCTTGAAAAGAAGTTTAGAGAAAATTCTTTTACCTTTGATGACTATCTTGTCCAACTTGAAAGTATAAAGAAGATGGGCAATATAAAAGATATTTTGGGAATGATTCCAGGAATTGGTGGAAAAATCAAAAACCTTGACATTGATGAAAAACAAATGGTGGTTAATAAAGCAATCATTCAATCAATGACACCAAAAGAGAGAAGAAATCCTGATATCATAAAAGCAAGTCGTCGTCAACGCATTGCAAATGGTAGTGGAACATCTATCCAGCAAGTCAATCAACTACTCAAATCATTTGAGCAGTCAAAAGAGATGATGAAACAACTAAAAAGTGGCAAATTTAGAAATATGTTCTAAATTGCAAATTTAATGATGGTATATCATTACAAATGCGATAATTTAATAAAAAATCATAAAAAACATTGAATTTTTAATAAAATATCGTTAATTATGTAATTTTATATAAATATTTTAAGGAGGAAAACATGGCAGTTAAAATTAGACTTACAAGAATGGGAGATAAAAAAGCACCTTTTTACAGAGTAATAGTTGCTGATTCAAGATCTCCAAGAGATGGCAAATTTATCGACATTATCGGTACTTACAACCCTCTCACAAACCCAGCTGAAATCAAAATTGATAGCGAAAAAGCTAAAACTTGGCTTAAAAATGGCGCTACTCCAACTGAAACAGCAAAACAACTTCTTGTAAAAAGTGGCGTTATAGAGAAATAAAGGAGATTTATGAAAGACATAGTTGAATATATCGTAAAGTGCCTTGTTAAAGACAAAGACAGTGTAAGCATTAGCGAAAGTGAAGAAAATGATGAAATCGTTCTTCATGTAAGTGTAGCTGAGGACGATATGGGACGAGTTATTGGACGTAAAGGTAAAATTGCTTCTAGCATCAGAGCAATAGTTAAGTCCATTTCTTCAAGAGAAAACAAAAAAGTTTTTGTTAAATTTGGAGATAACGAGTGATTGAAATCGCTAAAATTGTAAAACCACAGGGGATAAAGGGTGAGGTTAAAGCCCTTCCCTATACTAATGTGGTTGGAATTTTTGATGTTTTGACAGAATGTCTTGTCGGTAAAAAGGTTATGCATATTGAGCATATTTCTTTTAGACAAGGCTTTTTGTATATTAAGTTCCAAGAAATTAATAGTAGAAATGATGCTGAAAATTATAGAAATCAAAGTTTGCTAGTTGAAAAAAGTTTACTTGAAGACATGAAAGATGAGAATGAATTGTTGGTAGATGATCTTATTGGCATGGTCGTTTATGATGAAAATGGAGAGCTTGTTGGACAGATTATTGATATTCA
>CARBWQ010000187.1 GCA_948949055.1 uncultured Eubacteriales bacterium
GAAAACGGTTGCGTCATTTTTCGACAAATTTCGACCAAAGGGTTGACATTTGATAATTTTTTGTATATGATTAGGGGTGGGAGTGAAATATGACAGTTAAAGAACGTATAGAAAATTTTATCGAAGTTAATTCTGACGAAAATAAGGCAAGATTTGACGAGGGACTTATCACAACAAGTTATGAAATAAAAGGTATAAACATTAAACTTATGAATGAGTTTGCTAAAAGCCTAGCAAAAGAGGCAATCTCTATTGATGAAATGCCTATGACTTGTCATGAAGAGATACTTCTTTCTGGCATGGTTTTGGCATATTCAAAATTAAATCCAGAAGTAAAAATAGAAGACCTTAAAAAAATATTACCTTATATAGACAATTGGGCAACTTGCGACATGATTGTTAGCAGACTTAAAGGACTTGAAAGTCAGAGAGAATTTTTTGTGGAACTTTTACACAGTAATCGTCCTTTCTATATCAGGGTTGGAATTGTGTGGTTTATGAAATTTCAACTTAAAAAGGATATCCGTGGTACAGTAAATCTTCTTAATGACAATGTAAAAAATACCAATTACTATGTTGAAATGGCACTTGCTTGGTGCTATGCAGAAGCTCTAATAAGTGATTTTGACTATATGATTGAATTTACCCAAAGACTTGAAAGATATATTGTAAGAAATAGAACTCTACAAAAAGCTTGTGAGTCGTTTAGGGTAAGTGATGAGCATAAAAAGCAGGTTAGGGCTCTTAGAAGCAAACTTCTTGGAATGGAGATTTGAAATAAAGATTAAATATAATTTATTTTAGATTTTATAATATTAATTGAAAATGTCAGCGCTAGCTGATATTTTTTTTATTTCTCTTTTGTTTGGAAATTTTTGACTTTTATGCTAAAATATTTTAGATTGTAAAAAGAAGGAGATTATATGTACTCAAAAGTTTATAGTTATGGCTTAAAGGGAATTGACGGCTTTCCGATAGATGTTGAAACTGATGTCAGCAATGGTTTGCCTCACTTTGAGGTTGTTGGACTGGCTGATACTGCTATCAAAGAAGCAAAAGAACGCGTCAAAAACGCAATAAAGAATTCTGGTTTTGAATATCCTATTAAGAAGATAACAATAAATCTAGCACCTGCCGATATTAAAAAGGAGGGAGCATTATACGATTTAGCCATAGCCATAGCAATTCTTTCATGTAATGAGGAATTGGAGATAAAACATGAAAAGGATTATGTGTATATAGGTGAACTTTCTTTTGATGGAAGTATTAAAAGAGTAAAAGGAATGTTGCCACTTTTAATTTCGGCACGTAAACTTGGCTTTAAAAAATTTATTATTCCTGTTGAAAATGCTGTTGAGGCTAGTTTTATTTCAGGCATTGAAATACTGGGTGCGAGTACATTGAATGAGGTGGTAAGCTTTTTAAAAGGTGATACATATCTTGAACCAGTTGTGCCATGCTCTTATGAAAATGTAATAAAAAAGAATGTTGGTGGACTTGATTTTAGTTGCGTTAAAGGACAGGCTATGGCAAAGCGAGCGCTTGAAATAGCAGCAGCTGGTGGACATAATCTTTTAATGATTGGACCCCCTGGAAGTGGTAAAAGTATGCTTGCAAAGTGCTTCCCAACCATATTGCCAGATCTTACATTTGATGAAGCTTTGGAAGTAACGAAAATTCATTCGATCGCTGGTGAACTTGATGGTAAGCAGGGGATTGTTTCATCAAGACCATTCAGAAGTCCACATCATACAGCTTCGACAGTGTCATTGACTGGTGGTGGAAATAATAGCAAACCAGGTGAAATTTCGCTTGCCGACCATGGCGTGTTATTCCTTGATGAGTTCCCAGAATATACAAGGCATACTATTGAAACTTTAAGACAACCTCTTGAAGATGGAGTGATAACAGTTGCTCGTTCTAATGCTACAATAGTTTATCCTGCAAACTTTACTCTCATTGCCAGTATGAACCCTTGTCCATGTGGAAATTATGGTTCAAAAGATAAAGAGTGCCGTTGTTCTCCAAGTCAAATTAGTAAGTACCTATCAAAACTCTCTGGACCAATTATGGATAGAATAGATATTCATATCGAAGTTGAAAGTGTAACCTATGATCAGCTTAAAAGCGATAGTGATGAAGAAAGTTCATCAGATATCAAAGCAAGAGTTGATAGGGCGAGAGAAATACAACTTAATAGATTTAAAGGAGCAAAGAATTTCAGTAATTCAAAAATGAACG
>CARBWQ010000188.1 GCA_948949055.1 uncultured Eubacteriales bacterium
AAGAAGCTCTTGAATAATCCCTGGAAAAAGTTGACTATTTACCTTCATAATTTCCTCTTATTACTATTTTAATTGATAGTCTAATTTTGTCAAGGTGTTTTTTATATTTTTTAAAAAAGTCTATCTAAATGATAGACTTCTTTTTTCGCCATAAACTACTTTTTATATCACTAAAATATATTATCTAAACTTTCAAGATCAAGATCGTCAAGATATTCATCACTTTTAACCTTTGCTTGTGCTAACTTCAACTTGTTATCGCTCCAAGCATGCAATCTTGCCAAAGCAAAACATTTTGCTTCGGTATTACTTAATCCCTTAGCCAGACCCACATTTAATGCTCCCTTCGCTATTTCATGAACATAATAACATCCACTCAAATTTGGAGCATCTCTTGATTCAATTACCCTTTTTCGAATTTGAGAAATTCGATCAAATTTTTCTTCACTAATTTCTTTGATATTGTCTAAAAAATCGTCAAATTCTTCTTCAAGTATTTCTTTATTGGTTTTTTGAACAAATTCTTTCAACTTTTTAGAATATCCATGGACAATTTCATCAACGCTATGCTTTGATTTAATTAAATCTTTTATTATATCACTTCCATTATTATTAAATACAGGAGAATCTTCTGTTATCTTATCATAACGATATAAATCATCCATTTTATCGGTTGTTGATCTGACAAGCTTTTCAATTAAGTCTTCACCTTTTTGTTTTTCTTTCTCTTTTTTATAATTTTTAGAAAGAGCATTCTGAGTTAATCTTGAACTTCGCACAGCAGGTTTATATTCTTTGCCTCTTTTCTTTTCATTCTTTACTTCTTCAACTTTATTTAGCATAAATTTACTTGCGATCTTTTTAACTTCCTTGGTTGCACGCTTAAAGAACTTCTTATCATCAACAACAAAACCTTTTAGGTTTTTTAGATAATGTTCTTTTCTTTTATTTAGCATCATCTTTTGGAACTTAATTTCATCTTCTGGATAAACACTGGCAAAGAGTTCTTGCTTAGCTTTATATAACTGCTCTTCATTTAAATCTAGTCCGTTTCTTTTATAAGTTTCTCTCGCTTTGTTTATTGTCATATAAGCATATTTATAATCTCTTCCTGTTGCTTTTCCTTCTCCTTCCTGAGTTCTTCCCCAAGTAGGCTCTGAAACAAAAATACCATGTAAGTCATAACTATCATCATCTATATAAACTAGGCTTACTGCATGTGCAAATTCATATTCTGGTAAAGGTGGCAAATACAAATAAGAACAATGTATTCCCACTCTATTTAAAATATGTCTGTAAATTCTTTCAAAACCTGCACAACAAATTTTATCACCAGTTAAAACATGAATTACTGTTCTAGATAGATTACCATTAGCTTCCTTGTCTTCTAGCTTATAACTATACTTAGAAACTATTTCATAAGCATAAAGCACCTTTTCAAATTGAGTAAGTTTTTTACCATTTACCCTAGCATTATTGATTTCATCAGCCCAAGCATTAATTTGCTTTGTTGCTTTAAGAGCTTTATCAACTGGATAAAATAAGTTACCTTTTGAATATCTTGTCCATGAACAAAATCGACATTTTATTCCATGTTTTCTTGCAATATTTAAAGCTTTTTCAAAATCATCTGTTTGATTTTTAGCTAAAATATCATTTTTTGCATAACGATCAAGTGTACCAGCTGAAATAATAATGCCATGTTTTGAAATATCTTTTGCTTTTGTAATTATATCATTATTCTTTTGCTCGTCAGAAAATAATGCGATAAATTGTTCTACTCTTAAATTAAGATATCCATTTTCATCTAGCTTAATCTTTTCCATAAGTTCTTTTTTATTTAATTTTGGAAAAATTTTTATATTTTTAGCCATAATCCCCTCTTACTATAATTATAATCGGGGGGGGGAATTTGTCAAGGTGTTTTCATAAATTAAAAAAAAGCCTACCATAAAGATAGACTAATTTCTTAATTGATAAATTTAAGTTCTCATATAAGTTTAAATTCAACCTTATATTCTCTATCTAAATACTCCAATATAATTGGTCGTTAAGGTCTTTAAGTGATATTCGGTCAAGAGCTTGATTATTTTCAACCTTTGATTTTGCTAATTTAAATTGTTTATCATTCCAAGCATGCAATCTTGCCAAAGCATAACATTTTGCTTCTGGTTTTTCCATACCTTTTGCGAAGCCTACATTTAACAGACCCTCAGCCAACTTAGGAT
>CARBWQ010000189.1 GCA_948949055.1 uncultured Eubacteriales bacterium
CCTTTCCATGAAACTTGCCATTTTTCTGGTATATGGTTAAAAAACTTCCAACCTCCACCACCAGAACTTGACCTTAAATAATGTGCATCAAGTTTTTTGTAGGCACTTAAATCGTTTTTAGCATGCCAAATAACCTGAGGGTCAGGTCTAAGCAAAGTATATTTACCCCATCTTTCAAGTTTTTCACCATCTCCGGTAGCTAAAACTTCATAATCTTCCCAAGTATCTGCGATTTTCAATTTACACCTCTTGTGCTATTTTAACAAAATTTTATAATTTAATCAACATATTTTATCTAGTTTAAAAAGATAAAAAAATAAAATAAAAAATGGACAATTAAACTGCCCATTTTATTCATGTTCCTGCCAAACTATATACTGCCTTTTATAACTTCCAGCGATTGCATCATTGTCACCATCTGCATAAGGATAATAATAAAAAGATTGCAATAGCTCTTTCTCTTTTGTAAGCTCCTTAGTTATTATATCCTCAGCATCAGTATTATCCATACCAATGTTGACCTTTCTCAAAGGTTTATCTGGATTTTTTTCATTATATTTTTTAATAAATGAAACAGCACCCAACTGAAACTTTCTAAATATAGTTTCCATATCTCCATCTTTCAACTTGATATTGTTGTTAATTTCAAGATTGTTGAAAATCCCATAACCTTGCTCACGATTAACATATAATGTTGATTTGCCAATAATTTCCCCTTGTTCATCCTTTATTACTAAATTTTGAATATCATTATGTACAATGCTTGCATGCATGATTGTATAGCCATTGCCTTCGAGATGAGAACAGCATGTACAAAGTTTACCTAGAATAAAGTTTTGAGGATCATTCTTTTGAAGCCACTCAAAAGTAAAGTTTCGTTTTGCAATACCATTTAATATCTTTAAAATTCCAACGCCTTTTGATTTTATCATATCAGATAAATTATTGATTTCACCAAAAATATCTTCTTCTTGCAAAGGTTCACCCAATATATGCTCGCCCACGCCATTATCAATTCTTTCTCGCTCGATTTTTAAAGCATTATCAAAAGACCGTTGAGTTGTATAGTATGGAGCAATGGTACTAGCAAGTTTATAATTAGCTAAATCAACACCCTCAAATTTATCATTTATAAAATAATCTTTAAATTTTGATACAGTAGGTTTTAACTGTCTTTGATTACCCTTATGAGAAGTGTTTGTTTTTTGAACCTTTTCATAATTCTCAAAACTATTACGGATTAAGTTTTTATCCCTTTTTGACTCCTCAATAAATTGTGTGAAGTTTTGCTTATTAAGGAAGAACTTTGTAAACTCTGGTTTAAAGTCACTTAATTTCATATTTTCAAATAAATCTTTTGAGCAATCAAAAATATTTTCTTCTCTTAAAAAATATTCTTTCATAAACTCGCCTACTATTTGAGCATAATTTACTTCTTTAACAATTTTATTTCCACTCTTATTAATGATTTCCTCTTGTATAGGCAAGGAAAATCCACCTAAATTATAATAAAACTTACAAAATGCGTTAAAGTCGTCATCGCCTTCTGGCAAGTTTTCAATTTGTTTAAAAAACTTAATATTTTTATTATTCCAAAATTTAACAAATCCATCTTTTCCAAGTTCTTTAACTAAACAATTATATAGCTTAATTATGTTTTTATTTTGAAGTTCGGTTTCTAGCTTATCTTTTTTATCCCACAAGAATGTAAGAACTGTACCATTAATTGAATTTATATTTTTTAGGTTAATATAACTGTTTGAGTTGTCTTTTTCATTAGAAAAAACAAATTTCTTATCCTTTTTAAACATATAGTTCAATTTTTGAAGATTATTTAAATATAAATTATTAAATTTAACATTTTCTCCAATTTGAACATTTCTAAGAATTCCACACGCTTCAAAATTTTGTTTACCTAATTCTCCTTCATCAATAGAAAAACTATTCAAGGAATAGCAATTATAAAAGGCGTTGTCCTCTATATTTGCGTTGTTAAGTTTTACCTCTTTTAATGATATACATTTCAAAAAAGCATTTTTTTCTATTTTTTCAACACTTTTTGGGAAACTTACTTTTTTCAATTTTAAACATGCAAAAAACGCATGACTATTAATTATATCTAAGCTTTCTGGTAGCTCTACACTTTCCAAACTTTTACAATTAGCAAAAGCATATCCAGAAATAGCATAAAGATTTTTAGAAAGCTTTATTTCTTTTAAATCT
>CARBWQ010000190.1 GCA_948949055.1 uncultured Eubacteriales bacterium
GTTGTAGAAAACTTACTCGCTCAAACATCTCTTGAATATAATTTAGAACGCTCTAAGAAACCATTCTTGCATCCAGGAGTTTCTGCTGATATTGTTTGTGGAGAAAGAGTAGTTGGTTCTTTTGGAAAAATTCATCCAGGAGTAACTAAAAATTATGATGTTCCATCAAATATTTACTATGCTGAAATTGATAGTGAATATTTATCTACATTGCCAGAAAAGGTTATAACTACAAAGGCAATTTCTAAATTTCCAATTGTTGAAAGAGATCTTGCTATAATAGTTGATGAAACTGTTACTGTTGGAGAGCTTTTAAGTTCTATTAAATCATCATGTGGTAAGCTTTACTATGATGTAAATCTTTTTGATATTTATAGAAATACATCACTCGGTGAAAATAAAAAGAGTTTAGCTTTCAATATTAAACTTTCAGATTTAGATAAAACATTAACAGACGAAGAAGTTGGTGGAGTAATGAAAAAGATTTTGAAAGCTTTGACATATAAGCATGGAGCAGTTTTAAGATGATTTATCTTGATAATGCAGCTACTACAAAAATGTTTGAAGAAGGGGCAGACTTATATAAACAATACGCCTGCCATTCTTTTTTCAATCCTTCTGCTGGATATTCTCAATCTTCAAGTATAAAAAAAGAGCTTGATAATACTAGGCAAAAGATCCTAAGTATTTTAGGAGTAAGAGAAGGTACGGTTATTTTTACAGGTGGAGCAACTGAAAGTAATAATCTTGCTATAATGGGAAGTAAAAGAAATGGTAAGTATGAATATATTTTTTCAGTAGGAAGTCATCCTAGTGTTTACAATGTAGCAAAAGAATTGGAAAGATTGGGACATGTTGTTCATTGGCTTAATTTGAGAGATGATGGGCAGGTGAATTATGTCGAATTGGAAAAATTATTAAATGATAAAACCCGTTTAATTTCTATTGAGCATGTCAGCAATGAAACGGGAGCTATCAATGATATTAAGCGTATTGCTTCAATGAGGGATGTTCTAGCTAAAAACGCACTTATTCATGTTGATGGAGTTCAATCTTTTTGTAAATTAAATTTTTCATTGGAAAAAATTAAGATAGATTTTTACACATTTTCTGCGCATAAGTTTCATGGACCAAAAGGTGTAGGTGGGCTTTATGTAAAAAATTTAAATACTATCAAATCAATAGTTTTTGGTGGAGGTCAGGAAGATGGTTATCGATCAGGGACTGAAAATGTTGGTGGTATTTTGGCTATGGGTTATGCAATAGGCAAAATTGAAGTATTAAGAAATTTTGAACATGTCAGTCTTCTCAATTCAAGAATGAAAGAAATATTGTCGGCTGATAGCCATATTCATGTAAATAATTTTGAAGGCAGTCCTTATATATTGAGTGTTTGGTTTGAAAATGTCAATGGTGAAACTTTGATGCGAGCTCTTGCTGATGAAGAGGTTATTGTTGGAACTGGCAGTGCTTGTTCTTCTAAAAAAGCAGGTAATAGAGTTTTGGAAAATATTGGATTTAAAAAAGATCAGATTAAATCACATTTGAGAATTTCTTTTAATGCACAATTAACTGTTGAAGAAGTTGAAAAGGCTGGAAAGATTATAGTTGAAATTTATAATAATATTAGAGAGAGGGTTTTATGAGAGTTATTTTATTGCGTTTTGGGGAGCTGTACCTTAAAGGAAACAATAGAAATATCTTTGAAAGCATGTTGATAGGAAATATAAAAAAGAAGTTGTTTGGAGAAAAATTTACCTTTTCCAAAACTTTTGGAAGATATGTTATCTCTGGATATGACGAAGAGCGAGAAAATCAAATAGTATATTTACTTAAACAGGTTTTTGGCTTGTATAGTTTAAGTTGTGCTATTGAAGTTGATGCTAAGCCTGAAACAATTATTGAAGAAGCTAGAAAGTTGAGAATAGGAAATAAGACTTTTAAGGCGATTGTTAAAAGGGCTGATAAAACATTTCCAATTCCTTCTATGGACTTCGCTAAGGAACTTGGTGGAATTATACTAGAAGAAAACGTTGAGGCTAGTGTTGATTTATATAATCCTCAAATAGAATTTAATGTTGATATTAGAATGAATGGTAAAGCTTATATTTTTACCGATACTATAAAATGTCAAGGTGGTTTGCCTTTGGGTTCTGCTGGAAAAGGTCTGCTTCTTTTGTCAGGTGGAATTGATAGTCCAGTTGCAGGTTATT
>CARBWQ010000191.1 GCA_948949055.1 uncultured Eubacteriales bacterium
TGTCGCATCTCTTGAAGTAAAAAGTAAAAGCGACAGTGAAAAAATTGGATTAAGTAAAGGTGAATATTATATTTTTAATAGTCCTTTTGTCTATCAGTTTGGTGATGAGAATGATGATTATTTGAGCAAGATAATGTCTAGGCGTCTTAAAAGCCTATTTAAGAAGTTTAATATAACTTCTTCCTCTCGGATTTTTATTGTAGGTCTTGGTAATCCAGATATCACGGCAGATAGGCTAGGGAAAGAGGTTTTTGATAAACTTGAAATAAATCCTTTGCAAAAAAATAATAATATCTATAAATTTTGTCCTAATATATTCTTTTCGACAGGAATAGATACGCTTTCAATGGTGAAAATGTTTACCAGAGAACTAAAAATTGACTTAGTAATTATTATTGATTCTCTTACAACTTCTAACATTGCAAGACTGGGAACTTCTTTTCAAATCACAACAAGTGGAATGACGCCAGGAAGTGGAGTTAATAGACTGGGCAATCGTATTTGCAAAGAAAGCGTGGGAGCTGAGTGTATTTCAATTGGAGTGCCTTTTATGATTTATTCAAGTTCGTTAAATAATGATGATGAAATTGATATTATCTTATCGCCTAAGGATATTAGTGAAAATGTTAGGCAAGCTGGAACTATAATCGCAAATGCTATAAGTGAGGTGATAAAATGAACTTTTATCTTTTAATCCCTTTTTTCATAATTTTAATCTTGTTTTTCCCAATACGTATTGAGGCAAGAGCATCATTCAATGTCCTAGAAAGAACTGGCGCTTTTGGTATATTCGTTTTTGGAATAAAAGTTGATTATGAACAATTTTGGATAGAAAATAAAAAAATCATAACTAAAAAAGATAACGACCTTGAAAGTCATGAATTTAGTATAGATAATAAAAATTTTTTATATTTGAGGATTTTGGCTCTACAAATTAAAGATAAGTCTAGACTTAAAGAACTCTTCGTCTTTTATAATCTTGGTGTTGGCGATGCATATAAGTCAGCAATGCTTGGTGGGTATATAAATTCTAGTCTGCTTACCTTTATGACTTCTTTAAAGAATACTAAGCCAACTGCATCAATGGGCGTTTATGACACAATATCTTACAATCAAAAGGTTTGCCAGTTTGCGATAAGAGCATTAATGACAATTTCTTTGTTTGATGTGGTATATTCTTTGTTACGATCGGTTATTCTAACTAAGAAAAAATCAAAAAAATGTTTGAAAGTAAATGGAGGTTAATTTATGAAATATTATTCAAGCAGTGACAATATTCAAAATCTTATCAATGTTGCAATGGATAAAATCAAGACTATTGTAGATAGCAGTACAGTAATTGGAGAAAAGGTCGAGTCGCCAGATGGGACAACGATTATTCCTATCTCTCGTGTTTCTGTTGGTTATGTAGTAGGTGGTGGCGAATATGCCGATCTCTCATCAAGAAGGGTTGCAAATCACTTTCCGATGGCAGGAGGTTCAAGTGGTGGAATGAGCTTATCACCAGTTGGTTTTTTGACCATTTATAATGGAGAGGTAAAATTTATAAATGTGGAAAATAAGACTCTATATCAGACAATGCTAAATTTATTTAATACACTTTTAGCTAAGATTGATGAGGCGAATGGAACTCAAAGTTCAAGTGCCGAAAGCGAATATGTAGGCTCTGAGGAGGAAATAAATGTATAGTAAAAGTAAAAGAGCTTTTTTATCATTTCTATGTATAAGTTTAATTGCTATTTTACTTATTATTGGTCTTTCATATGCTATGCCTAACGATTGCGTAAATGCAGAGTATGCGCCTAATTCGGCAAGAGCAATGTGTGTAATGGAGGCTGGTTCAAAAAGAGTATTATATAACAGCAATGAAAAAACTAAACTTCCTATGGCAAGTACAACAAAAATTATGACTGCCATAACTGCCATAGAAAATTGTTCAGATCTTGATAAAACATTTGAAATTTCACCAAAAGCAGTAGGAATTAGTGGAACAAGTATTTATCTTCGTAAGGGCGAGGTAATGTCTATGCGTGAACTTTTATATGGGCTTATGCTTGTTTCAGGAAATGATGCTTCGGTTGCTATTGGTGAGCAAATCTCAGGAAGTCATCAAAAGTTTGTAGAACTTATGAATAAGACTGCAAAGAAAATAGGAGCAGAGAATAGTCATTTTGATAACACTCATGGTTTAGA
>CARBWQ010000192.1 GCA_948949055.1 uncultured Eubacteriales bacterium
GTGAAAACTCTTTTGTTCTCAATAAAGAGGACATTTATTCTATGGGTGATGATACTGTGATGATTAAATCAGCTAATTGTTTGCAGTATAACATTTCTAGTAATTCCAATAATCCAGTTGGGAAAACTGTCTATGATAGTTATGGAAATTGTCTTGGAAGAGTTTGTGATGTTGAATTGCATGGCAAAGTTGTGAAAAAGATAATAACCAATTTGTGTGAGTTTCCTCAAAAATTCATAAGGAAATCTGGCGATAACTTTATAATTTTTGGGACTTATAAAAAAGAAAAAGATAAAGATAGACCTTTTAATGAAACTATAAAAAAGGTTGATGCTTCTTCTATGCCACAAGTTGTAATTGCTCAGTCGATAAGTAGTGAGGCAGTTGTTCCCGAGGTGCCAACAAGAGTTTTTGTAAATTCTCAATCTTTAATCGGTAAAATTGTTACTAGCGAATTGCTTGGGTATAACAATGAATTAATTGCGAAAAAAAATGATGTAATAAACAATAAAATAATTGGCAAAGCTAAGGCACATAACAAATTAATGCTATTAAATTATTATAGTAAATAAATAAAAATTAAACGGCGAATTAATTTTTCGCTGTTTTTTATTGAATGGTAAAAATTATATTATATATTAATAAATATTTATTAAAATTATTAAAATATTAGCTTAATCGTTTGTATTTTTGATTTAATTTGTAGTACAATATATTTGAAAGAAATTTTGAAAAAACAAAATTTAAATTTGCCAGCATATTTTACAAAAAAATAAGTGAGGTTAAAATGGTAAGAATTGTTCCTAGAAGAACCAAAGTTAAACTCGAATTCGTTAAAGGTTTTACGGGTATTGACCTATTAATTGCAGTGGTTGCTGTTGGTATATTAATCGTACTAGCTGCTTCAAATTTCCCAGGTCATATCTGGATCGCTATGGTTTGGGCTATATTTGCTTTGGCTCTATTTTTTAAACTTGCTGACAGTGATAGATTTTATGTGACAATAGTCCATTTGGCTAGATTTTCGTTGCAAAAGAAAAAATATGAAAAAGCTCCTAAATCTGGCAAAGCGAATATGAAAGATATTATTCCTTTTGAAGGAATTCACGAAGATAGATTTATCTCTTATGGATCTTATTATGCAGCAGTACTTGAAGTTAAACCAATTCTTTTTGACCTTTTAAATGAATATAGTCAAAACAATGTAATTGATGTTGGTTTTGGTAATGCGCTAAGAAGACTTGAAGATAATCAAGTATGTGAACTAGTTAAATTA
The DNA here is from genome assembly GCA_948949055.1 of uncultured Eubacteriales bacterium. Lineage (GTDB taxonomy): Bacteria > Bacillota > Clostridia > Christensenellales > UBA1242 > Caccovivens. The sequence continues at coordinate 1,277 of CARBWQ010000192.1, forward strand.
AATAAGGCTATGGTACTTGATAACTATTCATACATAGAAAATAAAAAATACGATAGACTGCTTGATCAGCTTTATGAAAAACAAATGAGCCAAGAAGAAATTGACGCCAGAGCTCCTATTTTTGAAGAGAGAGTTACCTTCCTCGAAAATAAAAATAGGGAGGAGAAGATTTATAAAGATTATTTCTATTTGGTAGTTATGGGTAAAGACCTTGACGCTCTTGATAATACAATAAATGGTATGGCTAATACTCTTGCTTCGAGTTTGACTCCTGTTTCTTCACGTAGGTTAATGGGTGCAGATCTTGCAATTTTCTTAAAAGCAAACTACACAAGAGAATTTAATGAAAGAGAACTTGAAAATATCCCATATTCAGATTATTTGAAATGGGCTACTCCTGATTCAATCAAATTTAGTTCAGCAAAGTATAAAATTGAAGGTAATAATTATAGGACATTTGTCTTAAATGAATATCCTCTTCAAGTTGGTAATGCTTGGGGTGCATCATTCTTCCTATTGGATAGAACAAAAGTAGTTATGAAATTCCAGAAAGCGCCTAAGTTTGAATCTGAAAAGAAAATCGATAAAGCTATCATGGATATGGAAACAAAGCTTTATAGAACAGGTAAGAGTAGTACAAGAATTGAAATTGAAACACACCTCGATACATTAAGAAACCTTTTGCAAGAACTTAAAACTTCAAACCAACAGCTTTTCGATGTAAATACATTTATTACCTGTGAAGATGCAGCTAGAAAAGAAGTTAAGTCTATGCTAAAACAAGAGGGTTATCGTTATACTGAAATGTTTGCTAGACAAATTGATGCTTTTATTAGTACAGGAATTTCAATGCGTGATAATATTAAAGAATATCAAAGAGGAGTTCCTACTTATACA
>CARBWQ010000193.1 GCA_948949055.1 uncultured Eubacteriales bacterium
CTTTGAAGTTTATATTGATGGAGTTAAAGTAAATTCAATTGATGTCAAAGAAGATGATAATGCTTACAGCGTTTCTTACATTTCAAGTGAACTATCTAGCTCAACGCACATAGTTGAAATTAGATGTTTAGGCGACGCAAGTATAGATTCAGTTGTGGTATATCAGTAACAAAAAAATCACAGATAATTCTGTGATTTTTTTGTTCTCTTGATGCTCCGTCAAAAGATATTGACCTGTCAAATATAGTTCAGTCGAGTTTAATGATGAAGCCAAAATATTCTTAGGTGTAAAAATCTCATCTAAGTCTACCTCTTTTGCCATTTTACCTCTTAAAATTTCAGAAAATTCTTCAAAGTTGCATTCAACAATGCCGTCATCAACTAGTCTAAATAACTTATTGTTTTCTGAAATGTAAGTAAAAAGAAACAACTCCTCTTTTCCAAGCATTTTTGAAAAGTGACGTTTTGTAAAAGTTGTCTTTTGATTTTTACCAGCTCAATAACTCCACTTTTCAATTCAATTTTATTGCAATAAGAAAGGGTTTTTGAAAAATAATCATTAATAAAAGAGAACTTATAATGTTCTCTTTTTAGCAACTTTTACATAGACAATTCATCTTCGTCTTCGTAAACGGCGTTAACCATTTTTTGTAGATCTTTTGGATATATATCAATTACTTTTCCACAGCAAGGATTAAATGATCTATTGCTATAAACAAGCCATAATACATTAATCCCTCTTAAATCTTCTTTTGGCATTGTACCTGGCCAAGGTTCACCATCAGTGAAAACAATCTTATTCACCTCTCTTTTCTTTGAGAAGGAACGCACTGCCAGATCCCAATCTTCTGTCCACGCATATGAACTATCACGTGCTGCCATAGGGATTGTAAATTTATCAATATCTCTTTCAGATTTAATTTCAACCATTCCCCAATAACGCGCATTGAAACAACCCACTCTGAGTTTTGATTCTTTCAAAATCGGCTTCAACTGTCTTAAAAACGCCTTAACCATCTCTAATGACACCGAACCCGAAACATCAATCATAACCTCAGTTTCAGCCTCATCTTCAACATCATTCTCTTCTAGTCGATAAGCATAATTATTTTCAGCGATTGACCTACGCTGACTCCAAATAGTTTCACTCTTTTCAACCTCGCGTCTAAGAAGCAATTTCCAATCTAAAATAGGCTTAGCTTTCCCAACTTCACCAAATTCAATGTTTCCACTTTCAGTTTTTTTAAGCTCCTGTTCTCGCTTTCGCTCAATATTCTTTTTGGCAAGTTCTCGCCTATACTCACGATTTTCTTCAAACTCGCGACGCTCATCAACATCAGCTATTTCAAAGTCAAAACTGTCTTTTATTGGCTCAGTTTTATCTCCTTTTTCGCTTCCCGACTCAGAACTATTACCCTTTTTGTCCTGTTTTGATGTAGACTGACTATCTTCATCTTTATCTTTCTCTTCCTGACTTTCGCCCTCTTTTTGACCTTTCTTTTTTGATTCGCCCTGTTTCATTTCTTCAAAGGCTTTTTCCCAAAGACTATGGTCGTCTAAATAACTAGAAGAGTTTCCAGCTTGCTCGCTACTTTGATTGTCTGCGTTTTCATCTCCACTTTGACCTTGACTTGATTGTGAATCACCATTTTTGTCATCTTGGCTTTGACCATTTCCGTCCTGCGAACTTTCTTTCTTATTTTGTCCTTCATCTTGCGAATTTTCTTGACCACTCTGGTTTTGCTCACCATTTTTAGAATCATCTTGCTCACTTTGATCTTGATCATTATTTTGTGAGCCACCTTGACCATTTTGACTCTGGTCGGAATTACTTTGATCGCTTTTGTCAGGCTGACCTTGATCGCCCTGATTAGACTGCTCTTGTTGTTTCTTCTCTTGAAGAAGCATTTCATAAAGCTGTTCTGAGCTATAATAGAGAGCATCAGGCATGTTGACATAGCCCTCTTTAATTTTAAAGCCATCACGCTCCAAGTTGGCATTAATGATTGCGTCAGTAGCAATATTCCAAACATCCAAATCACGCAACTTGCCCTTCTTATCGGTCATTCTAAACATATGCTCAAACTTAATATGCATAAGCTCATGTGCAGTA
>CARBWQ010000194.1 GCA_948949055.1 uncultured Eubacteriales bacterium
TTCATCAAAATCAATTTTATATTCTTCTTTGTTAGCTTTTACATCAGACTGTTGAAAAGCATGAATACTTTCATCCATTTTTAATTCAAGATAATCTTCTAAGTCACTCTGTTTCAATTTTCTTATAATCAGCCGATTTGTTTCTAATTGTTCTATTTCAATTTTCATTTAATATTCCTTGATTAAAGTATAACACAAAAGTCTTTTGCAGTAAAGTAAAAAAATCTAAATCAAACATTTTGTTCAATTTAGATTTTATTTGAATTTATAATTGTTGTTCAGATATATCTTCCCTTACATTTATTACAGGTTTATAACTCTGTAAAATTTTGTCTTTAATAGGTTTAATCCCTTCATTTTTTTCTTCTTTCTCTATTTTTTTTATTTTTTCATTAATAATTTCACTTGCTAAAGAATCGTATTTTAAGTTGTAACCTGATACAACAAAAGAATTTCCTCTAGCAAGAATTCTTTTTTCTACGAAATCTGCCATTTCTGGTGTAGAAGATAATTCTGCCAAAGCTTTACAAGCAAAAACCCTCTCTTTCATCTTCAAGAGATTTTCAGCCCATTTAAAATCATATGGATCATGGTCAACTAAATATTCTTGATATTTTTTTCTTCTTTCAAAGGCATCAAAATAATATGAATAATGGCGGTCATTATCTTTGATATAAGATAAAAGTTTTTCTTTTCTTCTCTTAAAATGTGTTTTTTCAGCTTTTTTTAACAATTTAATCTTTTTTGGTGGCCAGGCTTCCACAAATTTCTTAGCACTATCAAATACTTTTTGAGAGAATGCCCATTCAGACTCACCTATTTTTTCAAATCCATCATGATATGCTGGTTTAACCAACACCCTAAATTCTGCCTGATTTACTAAATCACAATAAATACTTCTTTGTTCCTTTATTTCATTAGTAATTCTTTGATATTCCTTATCAGATGCAATTTTCTGCAACATTTTTTCCTCAAACATGCTTAAAAAATCCATTTTCCCTCCTCATTTATATATAATCATAATAACAAATAAATTGCTTCTTGTAAATAATAATATTTAACATAGACTTTTTCATATTGATATACTAAAATCTTTATAGAAAGAGATATCTTTCAATTTATGTTATTCAAGGTAAAAATAGTAAGCTATAATGAATTATTAACGTTATCTTTAATTGAATAACTCATAATAGATTGGAAATTATCAATAATACCATCCACATTTTTTAATTTACTTAAAAATTTAATACTAGAACTTTCATCACTATAACTACTGGAAGCAAATCCGACAAAATATGTACTTATATTAGGATAGTCAATAATCATACTTAAATCTTCTTTATCATCTCCTCCTACTATCACCATGCTTGGGTTTTTATTTTGCAAAAAGAATTTTACAAATGCACCTTTATTAAGCTTTGGATCTTTGATATCACAGCCTCTGCCTTCTTGATCGTCATAATAAACAATAGAAACCCCATTTAGTTTTTTACACTCTTGAAAGAAATTGTACAAGGTAGTTGAATCTATCATTTTGCCGTCAAAACTTAAATATAAATTATATTTTAGATCAGCATTCAAATTATACTTTTTAGCAAGTTGGACTAAATCATTTTTAACTTCTTCACTTAAATAATTGTTGTTGATACAATAATGTTTGCCATTAGAATCAATAAAGTATCCACCATATTCATAAGCAAAGCCTTGGAGTATATCACTTCTATTCGCCTTGACAAAAGCGTCTTGAAGAATTCTATGACGTGCACATGCACTATCCTTTTTTGTGCCAGAAACTATACAAAGTTTAACTTTTCTACTAAAAGAACTTTCAATTAGTTGTAAGCTACCTAAAAATTTATCAAACTTTTCACCATTAATAACGCTATTTTCAATAAGATGATTAATCGTCATTGACCAATCTAAAAATATATAAATATCATTCATACAACAATATTATCATAACAAACTAAAAATATCAACAAATATGAAGCATTTGATTTTACTATCTTCCATATAGCCTATTAAAAAAGTAAGCCTTTCGACTTACTTCACTTTGGTTAGTTTAACCACTCCCGACAACGAGGTTATATCAGTTTATTAAATTATCACATAA
>CARBWQ010000195.1 GCA_948949055.1 uncultured Eubacteriales bacterium
ATTATAAATCCAATTAGAATAGCACCAAATATAGAAACTAAAACTATATCGGTTGTGCCAAATTTTAATAACATTGAGTTAGACATTAACGCCTCCTTTTATTTGAAAGAACAATTTTACTATTAGCATTTATAACAACTTTAATCAAATTTATTTTCAAAAATAGTATAACACAATTAATTTCAATTGTAAATACTATTTAATAATAATATAATTAAATAAATTTAATTTAACGATCTTTGATAGAAAAATAGATATTGTTGTGCAAATCCAGACAAATCTCCAAATTCATCTACAAGATTTTTTCTAATCTTTTCTCTATTTTCAAGTGGTGAATAATACATGTTATACATCTGGGCTATCCATGTATCAACAGGGAAAACCTCACCTTTATGATAACCAAATAAAAGTAAACAATCGGCAACTTTTGGACCTATTCCACTTAAAGTAATCAATTTATTTCTTAATTCGTCTACTGATAGAGATTTAAACTCTTCAAGCATTTTTGGTTCAACTTGTCTTAGGACTTTGTATAAATATGAAGCCCTATAACCTGCTCCCATATTTTTAAAGAACTGCTCATCACAGGACAATAGTTTCTGATAACTAGGGAATGAATAAATATCACCCTCAATTTGTTCCCCCAATTCTCTGCGCAGATTATTTAATATCATAGTAATTCGCTTAATATTGTTGTTTGATGATATTATGAAAGATATCATTGTTTCAAACAAATCTTGATTAAGAATTCTAATCCCATAACCAAATTGAATAGGTTTATCAAGGATATTAAATTGAGAGAGTTTCTTCTTAATTAATGTATAATCACTATTTAAATCAAAAAAATTAATAAAATAATCAACATTTTTTGTCTTAATTATGTAATTATCTTCCTCTTCAATTATTTCTGCATAATTTGCCCCAGGAAAAACCTTGTAAATTTCGCCCTCTTTTTTATAACAAAATACCTGACCACATTCCAAAATATGTTCTGGGTTAAATTCATCTTTTGAATAAACTCTTATTCCATTTTCTTCTACTGTGTATTTCATAATAATATTATATCACATCTTTTTAATTTTGTATATTAAAATATAATTTTTTCGCTTTAAAATAATTGTTGCATAAAATAAAATTTGTGATATAATAAAGATATATTTAAGGAGGGATAACATGGATTTATCAAAACTCGCACCTGGTAAGGTAGCACAATATTATGCTCTTTTAGCTTGGAATGGTATGAAAGCAGAAGACGCATATAACATGGTTGAGACAAATTCTTTTGAAGAACTAAACAATACAACTTATGCTGGTGATTCTGTAGAAGCTGCTAAAAAAGGTATCGAAAAATACTTATTAAATGGATCATGCCAACTTAACAATTCTCTTATTACAGGAGAAAAAGCAATGGGAGAAAATGACTTTTTAGTTGAAAGCAATGTATTGTGTAATTCCTTCAATTCTCAAAAAGAAATCTGTGATGCTATTATCAAAATTTTAGCTGAAATACATGACAAATGGGTTGTTGATAATGCAAAGAAATTTGATAGAGATAAAGATAACAACGACAAAAGATTATATCAACACCTTCCAACTGCCCTTATCGGTGTGGATGAAGTTGCAAAAGACCTTATGTTCTTAGCACCAATTATGGAAGTGCTTGGTTACCCTGTTGGGAAAATGACAGAAAGTGAATGGGGTGCATTTATTCCTTCTCGTCTAGTTGTTGATGCTTACCAAAGATATGTTGAAGCTTACAAAGAAGCAAATGTAATCAAGACAGAAGAAGATTTAGCAGATCATATTGCACATATTACAGAAACTTATGACGCACTCAAAGTAGGAAATGCACCAAGTGGTAAGGAAAGCTTTGCTGAACAAAGAAGTGCTTACATGGCAGAAGCTCACAGAGTAGAAAAACTTGTTTCAAAAGTTAAAGATTTAAACAAAGAAAGTTTTGATTTAGAATCAGAAAGCGAATCAAGTGTAGATTAATTAAAAAAGAGTAGAAATTCTACTCTTTTTTATTATTGAAATATCAAAATCAAAAACACTTTTAGTTAATAATACCTAAAAGAGGAAATTACACAAAAGAAA
>CARBWQ010000196.1 GCA_948949055.1 uncultured Eubacteriales bacterium
CGTTTTATCATCTTTATTAAAAACAATAAAATAAATTCAAGGACTTTAATGATGACACAAGCCATAACAGTTTCAAAATTAAACACTTATATAAAGCAAATATTTGATTCTGAACAGCTTCTACATAACATTCCAGTTGTAGGAGAGGTTTTTGGTGTAAGTTTATCAAGAAATGTAATTTATTTCTCATTAAAAGATGAAGAGGCCACTCTTCCTTGCGTATGTTTCTATCCTAATTATATAAATAAAATTGTAGAAGGGGCTAAGATTGTAGCAACTGGTACTCCCAACTTTTATATCAAAGGTGGACGACTAAATTTCAATGTTGTTCAAGTAGAAAATGTAGGACAGGGCAGGCTTTATGAAGAGTTTATGAAATTAAAGCAAAAACTCTTTGATGAAGGCTTGTTTGATGAAAGCCATAAAAAACCAATTCCAAAGGATATAAAAAGAATAGGAGTTATTACTTCAAAAGAAGGTGCAGTAATTCAAGATATTAAAAATGTGACTTGGCGTAGAAACCCTAGCGTTGATATAGTATTGTATAATACAAAAGTTCAGGGCAATGGCGCTGAAAATGAAATAGCCCACGCAATAGAAATAATGGGTAATTATCCCAATATAGATGTAATAATAGTAGCAAGAGGTGGCGGCAGTTTAGAAGATTTATGGGCTTACAATACAGAAATAGTGGCTCGTGCAACATATAATTGTCCAAAACCAATCATTTCGGCAGTTGGGCATGAAACAGATTTTACTATTATTGACTTTGTAAGCGATTTGCGTGCCCCGACACCTTCGGCAGGTGCAGAATTGCTCACTTATAATCTAAATGAAAAAAAATATGAAACAAGAGAACTATTTAATAAATTTTACAAGTCAAGCAAAATATATCTTAATTCACAAATCAATTTGCTTTATAGTCAAAGTTACTTTATTTCAAATAATTTTGAAAAAGCAATCATTTCAAATCAATCTGTTATTGAGAAAGGTAAAACAAATTTAATAAATAACTTTGATTACTATCTTAACCAGAAATATTATGAATTAGGAATTCAAGAAAACACTTTAAACAAGATAAACCCAGTAGAGATGTTGAATAGAGGCTACGCCAAAGTAGAACAAGAGGGTTCAATTATAAATAGCGCTAATCAGCTTGACTTAAATAAAAATATGAATATAGTATTTAAAGATGGGGTGATTGTAGCGTCACCAATTAAAAAGGAGATAACTAATGAGATTAAGTAAACTCGTAGGAGAAAGATTAAAAGACATTCCTGCCGGAACAACAGCAAAAAGTCATAGTTTGTTGTTAAGAGCAGGATATATTAAACAGGTATCAAATGGAGTATATTCTCTTCTTCCTTCTGCACAAAGAGTAAGTTTAAAAATACAAAATATAATTAGAGAAGAAATGAACCGTGTAGATGGTCAAGAAGTACTCTTACCAGTAATGATGCCAAGAGAAATGTGGGATAAGAGTGGAAGATATTCTTCTATTGGACAGGAAATGATTAGATTTAAAGATAGAAATGACCATGACATGTTAATCGGTATGACACATGAAGAGGCTGCTGTTCATCTTTGTCAAAACACAGTAAAAAGTTATGACCAACTTCCATTTATGGTTTATCAAATTCAAACAAAAATTAGAGATGAAGCCAGACCAAGAGCAGGGCTACTCCGAGTTAAAGAATTTACTATGAAAGACGGTTATTCTTTCCATACTTCAAGACAAGATATGGATGAGTATTATGACAGGGTTTATGATGCTTATAACAGAATCTTTAAACGTATAGGAATGAAAGATTTTATTGCAATCAGTTCTGATAACGGTATGATGGGTGGCGATGGAGCGCATGAATTCCAACTTTTAGTTGATGCAGGTGAAGACAATCTTGTAATATGTCCTCATTGCGATTACAAAGCAAATATGGAAATTGCAACGTCTAAAAAAGATGAGATATCTTTCACTGATGAAAAACTCACAGAGATTTTTACAGATAAAGCAAAGACTATTGATGAATTAGTTGAAGCTCTTGGTAAGGATCGTAAACAATTTATTAAAGCTGTTTGTTATGCAAT
>CARBWQ010000197.1:0-1708 GCA_948949055.1 uncultured Eubacteriales bacterium
GAAGTTTCGCTTTCCCTAGCTGACTAGTGATAGCTACTACTATCACAGTTGGAGAGAATTTATTTCCAATGTCGTTTTGCACTACAAGAACTGGACGTATTCCTCCTTGTTCACTACCAACCACAGGGCTTAAATCTGCATAATAAATTTCACCTCTTTTTATTTGACCGTCCATATTCATATAAATTCCAATAATCAATTAAATCGACTTTTTCAAGGGTGGAAATTTCCTCTTGGAGTTTCTCAGACACTTTTTCATAATAGTCTTTGAAACAATCTTCCCCCATAGACATTTTATGCTCGTCACTTTCAAAGTTTGCATATAAAAGATAGGAATTACAATCTTCTACCTTTTTCGCTCTTTCTCTTAAAGCGTCAGCATATTCTGTTTGTCTTGACATGATTATCTCCTTAATTGCATGTTTTTAAACTTATTTTGAATAAAAAAGATGCAAATATGCACCTTTTCGTTAAATTAATTTAATTATATTGTCGATAAGATAATTTTAATTGGCAAAATCTTAGCTAATTATTGCAATAGCAGTAGCCACAAGTTTTGTATGAGAAATTGAAACATCAATTTTTTTATCACTAAATTCACTTTCAAATCTTTCAAGTGCTTTGCCATGTAATATTACATATGGCTTTCCACTTTCATAATGAAATAACTCAATATCTTTAAACACCACACCACTATTTTGACCCATGCCTAAGGCTTTCATGACAGCTTCCTTAACGCAAAATAAAGTGGCTATACGTTGTTTTTTCATTGGCGTGGAACTATTTATATATTCAATTTCATTTTTTGAAGCGATTTTTTCTAAAAATTTATCGCTTTCATCTATTCTTTCTACTTCTATCGTATCAATTCCTATCATTTTCAAGTTTCTCCCATGACGATGAAATATGATTAAAACCAAAACCTTTACCAGCCAAATGATTATATAATTTTTGCTTTGTTTTTAAATCAAATTCTTTATTTTTCATATACTTTTGAGCAAATTTTAAACATTTCTCTTCTTCACCTTCATCATCCAGATGTTCTTCCAATTTTCTATCTACAATTTGGCTATCTATTCCTTTACTGAGTAAATCGTATTTAAGTTTACGTTTACTTTTAGAGGCAGAATAGCTAGATATGAAGTTATCGCAAAACACTTCATCATCGATGTATCCATAACTTTTGAGTTTTTCGACAGCTTTTTTAATGCAGATTGCAGGATATCCTTTCTCTTTTAGATAATCTTTTAACATTTTTTCACTTTTCATACTTTTTTCAAGAGCAGAAAGTCCTCGATTAAAACAGGCATAATCACCATTTTCTAAAAGCAGATTATCAAAAAACTCATCTTGATAACTTTCTCCACTTTTTAGGCAATGTTTTGCCAAAATTTCAGCTTCAAATATTCCAAACAATTCATCATCAAGAAATAATCTATATCTTGCACCTTTGCCGACCTTTTCAATTTCGCTAATTGTTCTCAAAACTGCCTCCAATTACAATTATCTGCAAAGTTCTCCTGCAACTTTGCTATAAACCCTCAGTAGTCCACCAGCACCCAATTTTACACCTCCAAAGTAACGCACCACCACAGCACAAACATTGTTTAGTTCGCGTTTTTGTAAAACTGATAAAATAGGTCTACCAGCAGTCCCACCAGGCTCGCCATCATCACAAGCTTTTTCATAAAAAGGCGAGGCCACCCTT
>CARBWQ010000197.1:1718-2081 GCA_948949055.1 uncultured Eubacteriales bacterium
AATATGAGTAGCTTTTGGATGTTCTTTTCTTAAACCCTCAATAATACTTTTAATATCGTTTTCACTGTCGCACTGATAAAGAAAACCATAAAATTTCGATTTTTTTTCAATAATTTCAGTTGTTTTTATTAATTTCATTTAATTACAACCTTTATAAAGTTCTTCTTGCCCTTCTTCAAGAGAATACTGTTTTCGCTGAAATCATCAAGAGTAATCACTTTTGCTATATCTGAAACCTTTTCACCATTCATTGAAATAGCTCCACCTTCAATCATTCTTCTAGCGTCACTTTTTGAAGAACATAATGCAGTCCTTGCAAGTATGTCACAAATATTTACGCCTTGTTCAAATTCAGAACCTTCC
>CARBWQ010000198.1 GCA_948949055.1 uncultured Eubacteriales bacterium
CATTAAATAAGATATCTTTAAGTTTAATTAAATTGTCTTTAATTTTCATAATTTCCTTTTTTTGATAAATAATTTAACTTTTTTTTGAAAAATAAGCTTAAAAATATCAAATTATTCAAATAATTCACGTATTTTCTTGTCACTAGCTATAAGCATGTCTTTTAGTAACGTAAATCTTTGTACTGTATAGTTGTTTGAAACCATTCGTTTAAGATTCTTTTGTTCTCCCACAATTACAACCATTTTTTTAGCTCTTGTTACTGCTGTATAAATTAAGTTTCTAGTCAAAATCATGCTAGGTCCTGAGATGGCTGGTATAATTACGATATCAAATTCTGAACCCTGACTTTTATGGATTGTTATTGCATAAGCAAGTGAGAGTTGGCTTATTTCAGTTCTAGGATAAAGACATCTTCTTCCGTCTTCAAAAGTGACAACCATTTCACCAGTTTGCAAATCAATAAGTTCTACAAATCCAATATCGCCATTGAAGACGCCTTCGCCTTCTTCTTCAATAAACCCATTCATTTTCTTCCATATGAGGTTATAATTGTTTGCTGTTTGCATAACTTTATCGCCAACTCGGAAGATGGTTTCGCCAACAACAAGTTCCATTTTTTGCATGGAAGGAGGATTTATTGCCTCTTGCAAACTTCGATTTAAATTGTCAATTCCACAAATGCCAGCTTTAAGTGGTGCAAGTACTTGTATTTGTTGAGATTCAAGACCGGTAAACTTAGGCAGTCTTCTTACAACCATGTCAACTATCGAATTTTTCATTGCTCCGATGTCAACTCGCTCTTCAAAGAAGAAATCTTTGGAAGAATTATCAATATATGGCATTTTGCCCGAATTAATTAGGTGAGCGTTTGTAATAATCAAACTATCATCACTTTGTCGAAAGATTTTTGTGAGCATTGAAACATTAATAATTCCACTTTTGATGATATCATCAAGCACATTACCAGCGCCAACGCTAGGCAATTGATCTTTGTCACCAACCAAGATTAATTTGCAGTCACGTGGAAGAGCTTTGCATAAATGGTTCATAATAGCAACATCAACCATAGACACTTCGTCTACAATTACTACGTTAACTTTTAAAGTATTGTTTTCATTATATACAAATCTACTTGTTGCATTTATGTCACCAGAAGCAACTTCCAAAGCCCTGTGTATAGTCTTAGCCTCTTCGCCTGTACTATCTGAAAGCCTTTTTGATGCGCGTCCAGTAGGGGCGAGAAGTAAGTACTTTTGTTCATTTTGTTTTAAGATTTCAATTATACATTTTATAATAGTTGTTTTACCTGTTCCCGGTCCACCAGTAATAACAGAAACGCCACTATTAATAGAACTAATAATAGCATTTTTTTGTTCTTCATGAAATTTAATATTAAACTTCTCTTCAAAGTGTTTAACTTCGTCTTCTAATTGTCGTTTTTGGTTTATTATAGAACTATTAAGAAGTGCAAGCTTTTGAGCAATTGCATTTTCATAGAAGTAATATTTCTGAGGAACTACAATTTCGTAGTCGTTATGCCACATAACCATAACGGTTTTATCAAGAGTTAGATTGTTCAGTGCATCTTCAAATAGGTCACTATTAATGTCGTTGTCAAGGTCTAATACCTGTGAAGCTTGATTAAAAAGCATACCTTTTGGAAGGTAGGTGTTGCCAGTTCTTTCAACGCTTGAATTTAAAGTGTGTACAATTCCAGCTCTAACTCTATATTCGCTATTTTCAGGTATTCCGATAGATTTAGCTATTTTATCAGCTGTTGAAAAACCAATTCCAGAAACATCTTCAACTAGTCTATAAGGATTGTTTTTGACAATATCAATAGTCTTACTGCCATAAATTTCATAAATTTTTAGCGACATATTTGTAGTAATGTTATATTTTTGAAGGAACATCACTGCGTTTTGAAGTTTTTTTAATTCCTTAAATTTTTCACCAATTTCAAGAGCTTTTTTTAATGAAATGTTTTTCACCTCAGCAAGTGAAGAGGGTGAAAATTCAATAATATCAAAGGTCTGCTCTTTAAAGTGATTTACAATATT
>CARBWQ010000199.1 GCA_948949055.1 uncultured Eubacteriales bacterium
TAAGCATATTTCAAAGTTCCAGAGTTTTCTCCTACAATATACCCTGCATAGTGATTAGCCCTTAAAGCTAAGTCTGAATCAACACTGGCAAAAGTATATTGAACCATTGCTCCACTTCCAATTCCACCATAAGCAAGACCAGTCCTGCTTCCAGAAATAGAAGCAATACCTTCTACATGGGCATTGAAGATACTTCCATTGCCTACAAATCCAAATAAACCACCAGCATATGAGCAATTAGTTTCTTGTCCAGAATTTTCAGTATAAGTCACGTCTTCACCTGGTGAATATACTGCCCAAATATCTGCATTGCTATAAATATCCTTAGCCTCAAAAGCATTAGTAGCTTTACCTATAACACCACCTACAAAGTTCAATCCAGAAATTGTAGAAAGATTATTGCTATTAGCATCAATCTTGATGTCGTAAATATATCCATATTTAAGAGTTCCAGCAAGTGCACCAACATTGTTTGTGTTATTAAAGACTACTTCCTTAGGTGATAAAGTTAAATTCTTCACCGAACCAATCCTGCTTGCAGAATAACCAATTTGAGAGAACAAACCACCATTTGTCCTACTATCCATGTAAACAAGACCAATAGCAGAAATTTCCATGCCATTACCTTCAAGATTACCTGCAAAAGTAACCTTGTAAAGCTGTGAATGCCCTTCAAAAGTAACATAGCTAATATCACTAATAATTCTATAATTTGTAGTATTAACATTGTTATTAGCAGTTTGATTAAGAATTTCTTGTTCCATAGTTTGACTATCATAGATAAGTCGTGGGTTATGGATAGAACCTCTATCAGGTGCATTTGCATCATCAAGATAGAAATATGTCACATTTCCAGTTTCATCATCTATTTCTGAGCGATCAAAATTTCGTACAGATAAAACTCTTGTATTAGGAGCAACAAGTGCAAGTCTATTCAAACCAAAAGTAATAAGTTGTGTATTATAAATTGTATTGCTCTGATCATTTCCATCTTCGCCAGGCAAAACTATTTTTTCAGTTGTAGGTATATACTCTACAAAATCACTTGATTGATGTCCTTGCGAGAAGAACCAAACAGATTTTGCACTTACATTTTTATCATACGAATAATTTTCAAAATAATTATCCACATCAGCAAATTGACCTTTGGTCAATCTTTCAACACCCTCATATGAAACATCATATAATGAAACGTTGATATTGTCTTCATGTATGTCATGTCCATCGTCAACATTACCATTTTTCAAATTATAGAAATAATAACAATTTTCAAATGATCCAACAACGCCATTTATACTATTTTCTTTGGCAAAACCAGCAGACGCAGTAGTATTGCTTCTTAAAATTGAAAGAGAGAAACTGTTGCGTATTCTACCACTATTTCTATAAGCAAAGCCAGCCATTTCAGAAGATGTTCTCTGCAAATTGATATCAGTATAACAATCCTTGATAGTTCCAGCATTGTCATAAATGAATCCACCACCTGCAAGAGTTGAAGCGATTTGACTATTATTATCTTTACTATATAGACTTGTATTAGATTGAGCACCAGAAACAAAACTTGTTATAATTTGAGCATTTTCAGAGTTACTAATTGTAAATCCAGCAATATGCTGATCATATTGAGAATTATTGATAAGTTGACCTTCTTTAAAGTAACAACCAGCTATTTTATTATAATTTTGAGCAACAACACCAGCAAGATAAAATGGAACTTTGGCATTAATATTTACACCACAATTTGTAATATATCCATTATTGTAACCTACAAGTCCACCTACATAACTATCACTAGTAAGTGCATTATCAGCTTTAACTGTCAAATAGTATCTATTACCTGCAACAGTATTAGTGAAAACTTGACAATTTGTAATTATACCCAAGTTTTCTGCTACTATCGAGCCAAAGACAAAGTTATCGGCAGTTGTAATAAACTTAACTGTTCTTAAACCATTTAAGCCATAAATTGTATCGTTGGCATCAGTGTTTAGGTCATTTCCGTCATTAGAAGATGTATAGTTTACAACTAGATTTTTGATAATTG
>CARBWQ010000200.1 GCA_948949055.1 uncultured Eubacteriales bacterium
TACAAGATACAAAAAATGCTTCAAGAGCTTGCAAATACTCAGGAAATTTGCTCATTGATCGGTGAATGTTTAGAGTCTTTTAATCGTGATAGAGAATTCTCCAAGTCTTTTGTTCAAGATGGTAATGGCGAGTTTATGTTTATACTTCCTGATGAAGAATATAAAATCTTAGCTCTTGTTTTTTGTACTCTTGTTGATATCGATGCAAAAAAGATTGACTTGACTGATTTTGTTAAAAGATTCTTTGGCAGTAGTGAAAATCCATACAAAGCTTTTGTCAATGCTATGATTATACCTTTTAAAAGCTTGATTGTTGAGGCTTTTGGGTATTTGAATGGAGATAAGGAAGAAGCTGATGTTGAAGAACAAGATGAAGAATATGATGAAAGTGAAGAGCAAGAAGAGGTAGAAGGTGATTCATTTGAGAGAGCTCAAAAGATTGCTGTACAAATTTTAAGTCAACTCGAATATGCAAGAAATGATAATGCAAATAATATGGCAATGCAAATTTGTCGAGCAATAGTAAAAACTTCATCAATGAATGATTTGGATGTAGCTAGATCTCTCGCTTTTGCTTTGAGAAGTTGTAAGGCAAAACAAGTTAAATTTTTAATAAAAGAACTCTGTGAAATATTTGAATAATTTCTTACATAAAATCTCCATAAAGAGGAGATTTTTTTATTTTAGTATTTAAGATATTTGTATTAGATAAGTGTTATATTATTATAACTATTAATGTTGCAATAAGGCAGGAAATGACTGCATGAGTTAACTTTTGTAAGCAAAATAATTTGACAGGCATTTTTAATCTGGATAGCATTGTTAAAGATTGTAGTATTGTAGATATTCCACCAAAGCTTATAACAAAGGTTGCTGGCAATATAGCCCATTTTCCTACAAACGAAGTGGAAATATCAAGACAGCCTTTTGTTATTTCAACCATTCCTTCAAGAATACTGGCAATTGAAGGAGGGAAAAGGTTGAATATGGGAGAAAGTGAGGTGATAACTACAAAGAAGATAGCGATTATAGTTCCTACAATAATCATGCTAATGGCAGAATCAAGCACTATTGATGAGATGTCAAACTGCTTTTGAGAAGATTCTTTTACTGTATTATAATTGTCATCTTTTACTTTAATTTTTCTATATAATAATCCATTTATTAAAGCACCAAGAATATGGGATATGAATATTATTAGCCCGAATGTTTGATTGCCTAGCATGGAAATTCCAACTGCACCAATTATAAACATTGGACCAGAGGTAGAACAAAAACTGCACATTTTAAAGGCGTCAGATTTGGAAATTTTGCCATTTTCATATAAGTCAGCTGTCATTTTTGCACCAACAGGGTAACCTGAAATTATGCTGGTAAAAAAGACTAATGAAGAAGCAGAGGGCGTTTTAAATAACTTTTGACAAGGTTTTTCAAATATCTTAGATAGCTTGTCCAGTAAGCCTGTAAAGGTAAGTATTTTTACAAAGAAAATAAATGGCAGGACACTGGGAAGAACATTAAAAGCCCATGCAGAAATTCCATTTAATGTTTGACTAATATATATAGATGGGAAAATTACCATGTTAATAATGATATAAACAATGAAAATTGATAAAAATATGTTAGTTTTCTTCATTAAATGCTCCAAAAATTTGACAAAATAAAATATACTTTGTTATAATAAAAATTGATTGTATTAAGACTAAATACAATATATAGTTAAATTTATTCAATCATATACAATTTTAGAAGGATAGAAAAATGAAAGTTAATGATATTTATAAAAAAGCAAAGTTGCTTCACAAAAGTATTGTATTTCCTGAATCTGGATTTAGCGATAGGACTATTGAAGCAGTAAAATATATTCAAAAGAAAGGTATAGCCAAACCTATTTTAATTGGTGATGAAAGCGCATTGATTTTAAGAGATAAAAGTCTAAGCAAATTTGAGATTATAAATCCTATTACATTTGCTCAAAGAGAAGAACTTGTTAAATGCTTATATGAAAAAAGA
>CARBWQ010000201.1 GCA_948949055.1 uncultured Eubacteriales bacterium
TCCAACATTTTGAGAAGCACCTCCTGTACCTTCTTCGCATGCTCCATTTTCACACTTAACTGACAAGAAGCCTATAAGCGAAGAATTCTCGCGACTATAATATCCTTTATAAAATGCCTCCAAGGAAGTATCTGTTACATATAAATTTTTTGCATTATAACCTATAATTTGTTCTAATTGCATACCAACAGTACTTTCTAGACTTATTGATGCTTGAAGAAGCTCTTTTGCTGACGTGTCTGTACAAATAAAAACTGTATTCTCTGATAATGACGCCACTCTGCTTAAATAGTCAATATATTCTGCTACATCATTTTGAAGTAATTCTTGATTTACCACCGTTGTTTTTGCATGAGATAACCCAACCTTTCGTCCCATAGCAATTTGAGCATTGTAAAGCGCTTTTGCAACAGTGTCACCTTTTCCAGATATAACCGAGTTCATTTGTTCAAAAGATTGCTGTGCTGTTGGAATAAAAGTCAAAAGCGATATTTCATATTCATCATCTTGCCTATCTATACCAATACCTATTACAACTCCTACCTCTCTATTTTGACCGGGCGAATATAGTGCCTGAGGAGTAAATATCACTAGTATTGCTATAAATACTAAAATCATGGGATTTTTAAAAATTTTCTTAATCCGATTTTTCATTTTTCCTCCTCTTTAAGAATGTAAATATATAACAAGCTATCGGAAAAGCATAGCCTATTATAACACCTAGTATAGGTAGCCACGTTACAGTAGATTTTACCATTATTTCATATTTACCTATAAAGATATAGTATAAAATCAAAAATGCAATATCAAATAAAACTATTGCGTACTTTTTATTAAGTGGTGGGAAAATATTAATGAAACAATCACAAAAGCCATAACAAAATAATTCCATTTGAAAGAGAGTTATTAGCATTATTGTGAGCATCGCTACAATATCAAGTTTACCGATCGCATTGAACTGTACTGAGAAAACCAATAAATCAGCAAGAGCATTATTATGCATAAAGGATGTAAGCTGATATTTGCAATAAAATAGGAAAAATAATGTAACAACCAAAGCTATCGCAAGCACAACATAAAAGTAAATCTGTTTTTCTTCGCTTTTTTTATAATCTATCTTATCAATAATTAAAAATAGAAATAACAAGTCACCAAAAGTAAAGGCATACTTATAAATCGACGCAAATATATCTTTTGCCGAAGATACAAAGAAGTATGGTGTGGAAATTGGAGTAAAAAATGAAATAACTAAACAGAATATAAAACCTGCCAAAACTACTCCAATAAATAATTCCATAGTTCTCACTGTCGGCTTTAATCCTGACATAACTGCATGGTTCATAATTGGAATAAATGAAAACAATGCTATCCAAACAAACTCATTTTGATATATATGCTCTTTGAAATATACGTATACAATACTAAAAATCAATAGCGCTTTAAAAATCATGAAAACAAGCGACGCTATATATAAAAGTTTTGCACCCACCACAGTGATATATTTTTTTAATATTTCATATAACCTTTCATTTGGATAGGTCCGTTTAAGTTTCAAAAAGATAGGTACAGCTAAAAATTCTATACCAAAGAGCATTATTATTGCAAAAAGTGCATCGGCTTTGATATATTCATGCATCAAAGCTGGCAACAATAAAATTTTATTTGAAAATATTATGAGCAGAGCTATTATCCCAGCCTGTCTCATTGAAATTTTATCTTTCATTCTCTCTTCTCCTTTCTCGGCGAATAGGTCTTGGGAAGCTCTTCCATTTCAATGACCGAACTTGTAATAATGGCATCTTTTAAATCTTGTGGAATTCTTGGACTATAAGGAGCGAGATATGGAGTTCCATAGCTATCAAGCTTATTTAAATAATTCACTACATAAACCATACCTGCCATGATTCCAATAATTCCAAGAGAACCTCCTAAAATCATGAAAACAATTTGCAAAACTGTTATTTGTGAAGCCTGCTCTGGTACTGTATAAAGAGCGATTTTAGCGAGT
>CARBWQ010000202.1 GCA_948949055.1 uncultured Eubacteriales bacterium
AGCATTTTAAAAGAAATAAGAGCCAGACTTACCTTCCTTTCAGACGTTGGACTTGATTACTTAACTTTATCACGTTCAGCAGAAACACTTTCTGGTGGTGAGTCGCAAAGAATTCGTCTAGCGACTCAAATAGGCAGTGGGCTTTCTGGCGTCATGTATATATTAGATGAACCTTCAATAGGACTTCATCAACGTGATAATGATAGATTAATTAAAACTTTGGAACACTTGCGTGATTTAGGCAACACATTAATTGTTGTAGAACATGATGAAGATACTATTAGAAGTGCCGATTGGATAGTTGATGTTGGCCCTTATGCTGGTGTCCACGGTGGTCAAATTGTAGGCAATGGAACATTGGAGAAATTACTTACATCATCGCAATCTATAACTGCTAAGTTTTTACGTGGAGATGAAAAGATTGAAGTGCCTAGTGAAAGAAAAAAGAGCGATAGATATTTACTTGTAAAAGGTGCAAAAGAGAATAATCTTAAAAATATCGACGTAAAAGTTCCTCTTGGTGTGTTTACATGTATTACAGGTGTGTCAGGCAGTGGCAAATCTTCACTTTTAAGCGATATTATTTATCCTTATCTTTCAAACAATTTAAATAATAGCAGATTAGATTTGGGGCATTTTGACAAAATCGAGAATATTGAATATCTTGATAAAGTTATAAATATTGACCAATCGCCAATTGGAAGAACTCCTCGTTCAAACCCTGCAACTTATGTTGGAATGTTTTCATATATAAGAGAACTTTTTGCTGCTACTGGTGATGCTAAGGCGAAAGGATATAACTCAGGAAGGTTCTCATTTAATGTGAAGGGTGGTCGTTGTGATGCGTGTGAGGGCGCAGGTGTTAAAGAAATAGAAATGTATTTCCTACCTGATATAGTTGTCCCATGCGAAGCTTGTAAAGGGAAGCGATATAATCGTGAAACCCTTGAAGTAAGATATAAGGGCAAAAGTATTGCAGACGTACTTGATATGACTGTTGAAGAGGCTTTAAAATTTTTTGAAAATATTCCTTCTATTAAAAATAAAGTTCAAGCTCTTCATGATGTTGGTCTTGATTATATCAAACTTGGTCAGCCTGCAACGACTTTGTCAGGTGGTGAAGCGCAAAGAGTTAAGCTTGCCACAGAACTTTCTAAACGCTCAACAGGAAAGACGATATATCTTTTAGATGAGCCAACAACCGGCTTGCATATGTATGATGTAAAGAAGTTAATCTCTATATTAAATAGATTGGTTGAAAATGGAAATACAGTTGTGGTTATTGAACATAATTTAGATGTAATAAAGTGTGCTGACCACATAATAGACCTAGGTCCAGAAGGTGGCAGTGGAGGTGGGCAGATTGTTGCACAAGGAAGTCCGGAAGAGGTTGCTAAATGTGATAAATCTTACACTGCAAAATATTTAAGAAAGCTTTTAAATGTATAAACTTTTATCTGCATAATTCTAAAATTGTTTAATATTAGATAAAGCCAATTGAATTTTACAATAAATATAAAAATATAAAATAAAAAAGGTTACAATTAAAGTAACCTTTTTTGTTTTTTATTAAACAAGTTCATTTAAAACATCTTTATCTTGTTGTTTCATGTTAGAATCTTTGATTGCTTGTTCTTTGGTAGTTGATTTCTTATCTGTAACAGTCTTGTAAACATCTTTAAATTCTTCATTTACAGAACCATCAGCATTTACATAGTAAGAATCTACTATATAAGTTGCTTTTTCTTTGTTTGACATCTTGAAATTGCTAAGTAGGCGAGCAAGTTCTGGATAAGCGTCTTTATTTTCTTCAACTTGTTTGTTAATATCTGCAAGTATAAACTTAGGAGATTTTAAACGAAGTTTATCATTTCTTTCACCTTTAAGAATAGGATCAGAAGCAACAGCTTTATAGAATTCTTTTATTGTGCTTACATGTTTTTCAGATGTGATAGCAACTTTTTTACCAACAACTTTTTTGTCAAAATCAAGTTTTTCAATATCT
>CARBWQ010000203.1 GCA_948949055.1 uncultured Eubacteriales bacterium
ACCTATTACTTGGGCGAGAATAGCCACAACTGCTATGAGAAGAATTTCCACATCTATCATAAGTAGAACTTCTACCACAGCTTACAGTCACCCTAAGAACTTCTGCCTTTAAGCTTTCATTTATCATTCTATTTCTTTTAAGTTTTGAAGAAACAAAAATATGCCCAGGGAAATCTTTCGTATCAATTCGTAAACCACTATATTGCTCATCGCCTTTTAAATTGATTTTTTCTCCCTTCTTTAACGCCTCAAAAACCTTTGTAAAAGTTGATAATTTGCCTTCTACAATTGGATTTAAACTATTTGCATCAAAAAGAGATTTAAACTCTTTACTGCTATTATATAAAGATTCTGAATAATCTAAATATTCTACGAAATTTGAAAGTTTATAATAAGCGTCTATACTATTCTTGCATCTTGACACCATCAAATCCATAAAATTCGTCCAATCTTGTTCATTTATCATAAATTGCTCCTATAAATATAATAACTTTTTTAATATATTTTGTCAATATTTTAGCAATAAAAAAATGCATGATTCATGCATTTTTATCTATCTCTGGTTATTGACAACAGCAAAAATAACAGTCTCATAAAGTATGCAAGTGAAACCAAAAGTGACGCTACATATGTCATAGCTGCTGCATTAAGGAGCTTATCTGTCCCTTTAACCTCTTCTTCACTTGTACAGCCCATATCATATAGAAGTTTCTTTGCCCTAGCTGATGCGTTATATTCAACAGGCAAAGTGACAAGAGATGCAATTACGGCGACTGCATATATGCCGACATAAGCATAAATAATAATACTGCCAGCACCCATAAAGAAACATAATTCAAGGATTAATCCAATTATAATCATTGGAAGAAGAAGCGTAGATACAAAATTGCTAACCTTAACAACAACCTGCCTAACTCTCATCGCTTTGTATCCAGTTTTATCCTGCAAAGCATGACCAAACTCATGTGCAACTATCGCATGTGCTGCCAATGACTTGGAATTATAGTTTGACTCAGAAATGTTTAAAACCTTTCCTCGTGGGTCATAATGGTCAGTCAAACTGCCTCTACAAGAACCTACTGTAATATTAACACCATGTTCGCTTGCTAATCTCTCTGCAAGTTCAGCACCCGTCATATCAAGTGACGACGGAGCGTCTTTAAATTCATTAAATGCACTAGACACCTTTGTCTGAGCAAATATTGCGAGAAAAATTGCAATTATAATTACAAATCCACAAATAATATATCCTAAATAGAAATCCATTTTCCCTCCTAATTAAAGAGTTTTCCCTTTCTTGATACACCAGTCCAACAAAGAATAATCCTCAAAAACTCTGCCCAATAGGTAAGTCTGGCGTCATTAAGGAACTTTTTACATCTAATAAGTTGTTGTCCTTCAAAAATTTCTTGTAAAAACATCATCGCATTATTTGACGCATCTTTTTCAATAGAAATGGTCATCAGCTTTATAACCAAGGCAAGGATAAAGATAAAAACTCCAAGAGCCATCAATCCACATCCAACAATAAATAAAGTTTCTCCAAAAAATAATAAAATTAAACCAGCTAGTAAGCTTGGCATCATAAGAAAACCTATAACTCTACCAAGTCTTCTTAAAAAATGTAACCTTTTAAGTTTATTTCCACTTACATCTTGAAGAGCGTGACCTAGCTCATGAGCTATAATTGTAAAAGATGCCAAAGTTTTAAGTCTTATTGTGTTTCCTGACAAAAACAGCTTGCCTTTGCTATATGCGTCACCAGCGACATTTGAAATTTGGACAATTTCCATATGTCGCTTTATATATTTACTTACTACAAGTTCGGCAAACTCTATGGGCGTAAGATTTGTATTTGCCTCTATATTATTCATCTCTTCGTACTTTTCCATAAATCTTTCGCCAGAAAAGTTTGCCACTGCAAGCAGAAAGCATAGTAACAAAAGCGCAGTAACAACACAAATTATAATTATCCAAGTATTCATG
>CARBWQ010000204.1 GCA_948949055.1 uncultured Eubacteriales bacterium
CCTCCAACCTCTCAGTGGACGGTAACTGGTGCAGGGGCGACAGTTCTTTCATCTACTGGAAAAGGTCCTAAAATTTCTATGGCAACCTTTGGTAAGGTTATTGATTATGGTGTTAACGATGTAAATGACATGGGTGCAGCTATGGCTCCATCAGCAATGGATACAATGCTTGCTCATTTTAGAGATACGGGAACTGTGCCAGATGATTATGATTTAATAGTGACTGGCGATTTAGGTAAACTTGGCAGTGAGATTCTTATAGATCTTATGGAACACAATGGAATTAAACTTGGATTGAATTACAATGATTGTGGTCAA
Source organism: uncultured Eubacteriales bacterium (assembly GCA_948949055.1). Classification (GTDB taxonomy): domain Bacteria; phylum Bacillota; class Clostridia; order Christensenellales; family UBA1242; genus Caccovivens. The sequence continues at coordinate 319 of CARBWQ010000204.1, forward strand.
ATGTATTTCACGAGAAATCAGAATACTTTATCAGGTGGAAGTGGTTGTGGTTGTAGTGCAACTGTTTTAAATTCTTTTATAATAAATAAACTGAGAAATGGCGAACTTAAAAAAGTATTATTTATGCCGACTGGGGCTTTAATGTCCACCACGGCAGCTCAGCAAGGGGAAACAATACCGGGAGTATGTCATGCGATTGTAATTGAGAGTGATGTTTGCAAAAATAGTAAAAAGCAGTTTAGTGGTATTGATGTTGACGACAAAAGTGACAATGCGCAAAATATGCAATCAAATGACAAAAATGAGCAGTCTGATAAAGAAGAAATAGATGATGTTTTAAAAACTGATGAAAGTAAAAGAGGGAAGGAGGGATAAATGTACTATCTTTGGGTGTTTTTAATAGGTGGATTTATTTGTATGCTTGGTCAAGTTTTGATAATTTATACAAATATAACATCAGCTAGAATATTGGTTACTTTCGTTTTGGTGGGTGTACTTTTAGAAGCGTTTGGAATTTTTGATCCTATCTCTTCTGTGGCTAGGGCAGGGATAAACGTTCCAATTATAGGCTTTGGAGCATCGCTTGCAAAAGGAGCGATAGGTGCTGTTAAGTCAAGAGGTCTTATAGGTGCTTTTACTGGTGGATTGGAAGCGACTGCCGGAGGAATTGCTGCTGCTGTTATATTTGCGTTTATATTCGCTTTGATTTTTAGATCCAAAACTAAAAACTAGTATATGTATAATAGTACACTTTGTTGTATTATGTATATCATACAAACTACAATATATTGATTTTGTCAATTTTTACAATTAAAGTGCATATATCTATTGTATGCAATGCAGTTGTACTAAAAAAACAAAAGTAAAATGGTCAGCCAAAAGAAAATTTAGGGTGACCCTTTTTGTAATTTTGGCTTTAATTATATTAGCTCTATTTTATTATTTTAAAGTTGTATGTCCTGTAATAGTCAGTCTTAGTGAAGAGAAAGTTCGTTCAATAGCTACTTCTGCAATAAGTGAAGTTGTGGGTGATACTCTTATTAATGAAGGTATAACTTACAATGATATTGTTAAAGTTCGATATTCAGAGGATAATAAAATTGATTTAATAGAAGTTGATTCAATAGAAGCAAACATTTTAATTCGAAAAATTACAAAAGGAGTGCAAGATAAATTTGATAATCTTGGGAATAAATCACTTGAAATTGCACTTGGTACTTTTACAGGAATTCCTTTTTTATATGGGCTGGGATCAAGTGTTTCAATACAATTAGTTCCAGTAGGAACTATTAATACTAAGCTAAGTTCAAAGTTTGTTTCTGCTGGAATAAATCAAAGTTTGCATCAGCTTTATTTTGTAGTAAATGCAGGTATAGGAATGATATTGCCTGCAAAGACTCAAAATTTTAATACAGAACTTGAAGTACTTTTGTGTGAAAGTGTAATTGTCGGAAAAGTGCCAGAAGTATATCTTCAAGGAAATTTAATTTGAAAATTTAAAGGAAATTACCAAATTTTGTCTTATAAAAAAGTATTTTAATTATTTTTAAATAATAAAAGGAAATTAATAATTTTTGTAGTATATTAAATTAT
>CARBWQ010000205.1 GCA_948949055.1 uncultured Eubacteriales bacterium
TGATAAAGAGGTTAATGACGCAAAACTTAAAAAATATTTAGGAGTTAGCGACATAAATGTAACCGACATCACTGATAGTGGGCTTGTAAAGGGAAACATTGGCTGTGTTGACCTAAATCTTGATAATATAATAAAAGTGTTTGACAGCTCACTTGAAGGGCAAAAAGGCATGATTTGTGGAGCAAATAAAGAAGATTATCATCTTGCTGGCGTAAACATGGAAAGAGATGTTAAAGTTCAAGAATATGTTGACATTGCAAAAGTAAATGAAGGTGAGTTGTGTCCAGAATGTGGAAATCCACTTATAATTAAAAAGGGTATTGAAGTTGGAAACATCTTCAAGCTTGGCACTAAATATACAAAATCAATGGAAATGACAATTTCTATGCCAGACGGAAGCCAAATGAATCCAATCATGGGTTGTTATGGAATTGGTGTAGGCAGATGTCTTGCTGGTATTGTAGAAGAGAGCGCTGATGATAAGGGAATTGTTTGGCCTAAGTCAATAGCACCATGGCTTGTTTATCTATGTCCATTAAGAAATGATAACGCTGAGGTTGAAGAGGTGGCTGAGAATCTTTATAAGTCACTATCTCAAAAATTTGAAGTACTTTATGACGATAGAAAAATTTCAGCAGGCGTAAAATTGACAGATAGTGAACTGATGGGTATTCCAGTTCGCGTAGTTATAAGCCCTCGTTCACTTGCTCAGTCGCAAGCTGAAATTACATTAAGAGAAACTGGTGAAAAACTTATGGTTAATCTTGAAAAACTTGAAGAAACACTAACAGAACTTACTAAAATAGATTAAGGAGGAATTATGGAAAAGTTATCTTATGAAGAAGCAGTAACTGAGCTTAACGAAATTATCTCAAAGCTTGAAAATGGCAACGTATCTATGACAGATGCTCTATGTTTATTTGAAAAAGGTCAAGTTCTCATTAAAATTTGTTATGATCATCTTGACAAAGCAAAAGGTAAGCTTACTGAAATCAAAGAAACAATTGACAATATTGAAGAAGTTTAATTAAATACAAAAGACCATCAATTTGGTCTTTTTATTTTCGTTTACTAATATAATATAACTATGAAAAGATATAGTAAAATTACAATAGAAAGTTATAACGGGGCAAAAAAATATAGATGGGCTATTAATATGTTTGTAATAGCCATTTGCATGTCACTTTTCTTTGGTTTTATAAGTCAAACTCTTCTTTCTAGTATGGGAGTAATCATAGCTTCAATCTGTATTTGTATTTTCATCTTTTTCAATGTTCTATTCGACTGGCTAGGAATTGCTGTTGCATCTGCTGATTATGAAGTTTTTGAGAAATGGAACAAAGAGGGTGTAAAAGGTTCAAGTATTGGGCTTTCATTATGTAAAAACTCAGAAAAAATGTGTTCTTTTTGCGCAGATGTTGTTGGCGATATTTGTAGCACTCTCTGTGGAGCAGGTGGAGCCTGTATTGTTGCAACTCTTACATCAAGTACACTCAATAAAAACATCATTTTATTTACCTCTATAATGGTATCAGCTATAATCGCAGGCGTTACAATTTTCTTCAAAGCAATAATGAAAGAAATGGCACTAAAAAAATCCAATAAGATAATATTAAAACTAGGTGTATTACTTGAAAATACTATATACAGAGAAAAAAAGAAAAATATAAAAAAATAAAGATAAAAGTGTTGACAAATCTTAATCAATGTGATATTATATTGCTTGAAAGTAGAAGTTCCACTTCTCACCAGTCAACATTTTGAGTTAGATTTGGTTTAAAAACTTAATTTATATATTAGTTTTTTGGTGGAATTTTATGCTTCCACCAAATTTTTATTAAAAGGGGTATAAAG
>CARBWQ010000206.1 GCA_948949055.1 uncultured Eubacteriales bacterium
GGCGACAAACATATCTAGCTTATCAGCTAAAAGCGATGCAACATTTAAACAAAACTTTTCATTTAAGGAAATAGTTAAAATATTAATAAAAGTAAAATTTTCATCCATGCAACTATTCTATCATAAATTTTTATAATGTACAATATTTTATTGCTTTTTTATTTGAATTGATTTAAATTTTAATTGTGAAAATGGAATATACCAAAAAGCAAAAATTAAAAATATGAAAATAGTAAGAATTAAAGCAAGATGGTTACTTGTTTTAACGGCTCTACTAAACACAATTTCTTGGTCTATAATACTTAAAGCAAAATTATTTATATTACCAGTAGCTAGGATTTCAACATTATACTCTTGTAATCTATTTATAACTTCATAATTTGGAAGAGTATTAGAAGTCCCACTTGAAGAAATTATTGCATAACTTGGATTAACAAGTTCCAAAAATTCTTGTGAAGTTGAAGTTTTAGAGCCATGATGACCTACCTTTAAGACATCAGCTTTCAGTTTATCGCCATAATCTTTAATTAAAGTTTTTTCAATTTCTTCTTCTGCGTCACCCGTAAATAAGAACTTTTTAGAATTATAGGTAACCATAATTACTGCACTATAATTATTAGATGCACTATAATTATCTAAACTCGGAGATAAAAACTCAACTACACAATCGCCTGCATAAAATATTCCACCCTTTTGTGAAAATTCAAGAATACATTTATTATTATAAGCCTTTTTAATTGCATTATTATATGTTTCGCTTGTCGAAACTGAATAATTAAACTCCAATAAATCATTGTTCATTTCATACTTAGAATATAATTTTGGTCTAAAAATCTTTTGGACATTAAAATCTTCTATCAGTTTCACAGCTCCACCAATATGGTCACTATCAGGATGTGTCAAAACTAGATAATCTATAACATTTTTATTTTCATAGTAATTATACTGCCTTAAATATGAACTAACTCTGTCATAATATTTTTCTTCGCCCGTATCAATAATCATTGTTTTTCCATTTGGCAACTTAATAAGCATGCAATCGCCATTCTCAACATCAATAACATGAACTTGAAATGGATTTCCTTTATAATCAAGACAATAAGCTTGGCTTTCAAAATACATCAAACCATCATTTAACAAGAAAATAATAATATACAAAACAATAAAAAATATTGTAAAAGATAGTTTAAAATAAAACTCACCTTTTGCAAATATTGAATTATTGATTTTGTCTTTAAACGTCATATGTCTTTTCATTTAATCTTATTCATCTTATAAAAGTTATATCTTTATTTGTATTTTTAAATTTTGAACCTCTTTTCTTGTTGAATATTTCCATTATTTTAGGCATCACATCTATTGTCGCTTTATATCCCTCTTCTATCATTTCTTCCATGCCTTCTGTTTTTGTAGACTTAAATCTTTTAGTTTCGGGAGCTATTACAAGATCAGAATTAACATAACCTCTTACAGCATTACTTTTCATTAATATACGTATTGAGCATGTAATTACATCTAAAAATTTAGTACTGTCAGTCCCATAAGTCCTAGACTTGTTTACGTCAACAGATATAACATAGTCACAACCGAAATATCTAGGAATATCAGCAGGAATTGTATTTTGAAGTCCACCATCACAAAGGATCATATCATCGTAAATAACAGGTTGGAAAACGCCAGGCACTGCACAACTCCCCATAACTGCTTTTGCTAAATTACCTTTGGCAAAACAAACTTCTTTGGTTGATTTTATATCCACAGCAACAGCAGCGAAAGGTATTGGAAGCTGTTCAATATTAATATCACCTAAATTATTGATGACAATATCACCCACACCATCAATTCTAGAAGG
>CARBWQ010000207.1 GCA_948949055.1 uncultured Eubacteriales bacterium
TTTGATATCCATGACCAAATGAATACTCAAAAGCATCTAGACCTCTTTCTTTAATCCATTTTGGAATTTCAAGTATACCTTTATGTCCTTCTTCATAGAATTCATCGCCACAACCAGAAGGTCCAAATAAAACCATTTGTTTCTCCTTATATTAATCTTAAATTTAGTTTTAACTTTTTGTCACTTATATTACCAATTCCAATAAAAGAATTGTCAAAATCATAACATTTGACTTCACAATCACTATTATAATCAACTCTTATTGTCATTCCATTTAAAAGTCTTTCGCTATCTGCTTTATCTAGTTTTACGCTAGGATAATCAAATACTTTATCTAGCGAAATAATATTAATGTGTCTTTTTTCAAGTTCTTGTAAGGTAACAGCATTGTTTAAGTCAAAAATACCACATCTTGTACGTTGTATGTTAGACATAACACCATATGTATTAAGTCTAGTTGCAATATCTCTACAAATTGAACGAATAAATGTACCACTACTACACCATATTTCAAATTCAAATAAGTTGGTTGCAACCTCTTTAATCAGTTTGATAGAGTAAATTTCAATTTCTTTTGGCTTTAAGACGACCTCTTTACCCTCTCGTGCAAGCTCGTAAGCTTTTCTACCATTTATCTTTTTCGCTGAGTACTGAGGTGGCATTTGGTCGAATTTTCCAACAAACTCAGGGATAACTTTTAATAAATCATCTTTTGTAACAATAACATCATTTTTATTTGTTACCTCACCTTCAAGGTCGAGAGTTGCTGTTGTTTCGCCAAATTTAAAAGTTGTTTTATAAACTTTATCTTTATTTAAAAAATAGTCAAAGAGCTTAGTTCCTTTGCCTAATGCAACAGGAAGTAAGCCCTCACCTAAAACATCAAGAGTTCCAAAATGCCCTGCTTTATCTGCACCAACAATTCTTTTAACTTTGTTGACTACACTATTAGATGAAATTCCTCTATCTTTATTTATAAGAATTATTCCATTGATAGTCATACCATCTCCGTTGATAAATTCATAGCTTTCAAAACTTGATTTAATGCGTCATTAATATTTTCAGCTTCAAATGTAGCACCGGCAGCACACACATGTCCACCTCCACCCAATTTTTCTGCAATTACTCTTATATCATAGCCAATTTTAGAACGCATTGATAAACTGAATATATTTGGTTTATCTTCTACTATACTAAAACTATAATTTATATCTTTTATATTAATAAGATTTTTGCTATAACCTGAGCAGTCTGATTTTTTCCCATTTAATTGATTTTTAAGAGTTTCATAATCAACTCCGATATAAGCACAATCATTGATTATTTTAAAGTTATTTAAAAGGTATTTTTGGAATTCTATTCCTCTAAGTGTCCTACTTTGATAAAGGGACTGATTGATATGTGTTACATTAGCACCATATTTTAACAATTCACTTGCCACTTTAAATGAATCTTGATTTGTATTTGAATTCATAAAAGATGAAGTATCAGAAGATAGACCTGCGTAAAGATAAGTTGCAATTTGAGCATCTATTTTAACTTTTAAGATTTTTATAAATTTATAAATGACTTCGCAACATGAGCTACTTTCAGATTCGATATAATTATACTTAGCAATAAAATTATCACAAACATGATGATCTAATACTATGGTTGTGTTTTTATCATCAAATGTATAATCATATTCACCTAATCTATTAATTGCCGAAGCATCTACACAAATAAAAATATCAAAATCGGCAGTATTGCAATTATCTCTACTAACCCTATCCTCTTCAAATATCATTTTTTGACTAGGAGTGAATTCTTCTTTAACGAAGATTTGCGTTTTCAAACCTAATTTATTTAATG
>CARBWQ010000208.1 GCA_948949055.1 uncultured Eubacteriales bacterium
CCAAGCCTCTTTATCAAGTTCAGTATCATACTTTACATACTCACCAACATCGGCAATATGAACACCAAGAATATACCCACCTTCTGTCTTTTTTATTGAAACTGCATCATCAAGGTCTTTGGCATCTTCGCCGTCAATGGTAAATATAACTTCATTTGTAAGATCAACTCTTCCCTTCTTTTGTTCTGGGAGAACTTCTTTTGGGAACTTTTTGACTTCATTTAAAACTTTATCTGGGAAAACTTCAAAAAGCTGATGATCTCGAATGATTGCAAGTTCACAAGCTTTAATATCATCACTTTTACCAAGCACCTCAACGACTCTTCCTGAAATAACATTACCACGTTTAAGCTCTAATGTTACTCTATCATTTTCTTCAAACTTTAACCCACCAGATATTTTGATTTTAAAAGGAACATGGTTATTGTCTGGCTCCAAAAAGAAGGCACTACCCATTTTTACTACTTGACCTGCCATAAGCTTGATAGGTTGATAAACGCTAACAACTTTACCATCGCACCCCTCTTCACTTTCACCAAGTATTTTAACAATTACCTTGTCCCCATCAACTGCACCACCACACAAATTTGCAGGAATGAAGATATCATCTTTTTCAGAGTTTGGTATATGACAAAAAGCATAGCCTTTTGTACTACCCATAAAAAGCCCCCTTACATATCCTTTGGAAGGCACGGCAACAAATTTGTTCTTATCAAGTTCTAAAATCTGCCCGTCAGCGATTAAAGCTTTAAAAGCTTGGCTTATTTCTTCATATTTAAAGCCATAAGTCTTTGAAATAAAAGAAAAAAGATTGTCTTTCCCCTTAAAAGAAAGACTATCTTTTTTTAATAATTCTAAAATTATTTTTTTTGCTGTCATTTGATACCTGCTATAAGTTCAGTAATAAAGAAGGTAAGCACGCAAACAAAAATAATAACTGCCATAGCAATAGTTATTCTTTTTAAAATACTATCTCTTGATGCCCCCTTATTTTGAGCATAGTAACTTTCTTGTTTAGCACCTGTAAATGCGTCCATGCCATTATTATTATCAGTTGACTGCATAAGAGTTGTGATAATCATTACAATAGCAGCAGCAATGATGATTGCAAAAAGTACATAACGTAGTACTGGAAGTACTCTTGTCGCAAAGTCACTAGCAATTTCACCATCTAACAGTGTTGAAATAAACATGTTCATAAATTTTTAACTCCTTAAACTAAATAATCGTACAAAACCATACAAAGAATAAAATATCAATAACCATAAGAAATATATATCCCCAAGCAATTTTAGGTTTTACAATTATCAAAGCACTTCTAATAATTCCATAAAATAGTAGAACTGCCAAACTAAAAAATACAACCATAAAAATGATAACGCCTACATTTCCCAGACCTGATTTTATAGACCTGCCCCAATTTTCAAACCAATTACAAAGTAAACTTGTCATATTCTTCTCCTATAATTAGTATAACACATTTTTAGGACACATGCAAGAGAAATATAGAAAAAGCTTATCCATTAAATTATGGTGCGTATCTAGTTAAATTATAATCAATTTTTATCAATAGTCAAACATTTTAAACTAAGTTGATAAAAATAATATGAAAATCCTGTCGTAAAAAGCGACTAAATAATAAAAACAAGAAGATGCTCGCCTTGCCACTGCTTTTAAATCTAAAAAATCCCTGCATTAAAAATGCAAGGAATCTTTAATAATATGGATTATAAATTAATTAATCTCATAATTCTGCCGTTGAGAACCATCAGTACGATATCAATAATCCAGACAATATTCCAACCAACTAAAAGTCTTAAAAGAGCAGCAACGATTTTACCC
>CARBWQ010000209.1 GCA_948949055.1 uncultured Eubacteriales bacterium
AGGCTTTGAGAGATAGAGGATTTCTTTTGGAGCGCCAAACTTATACAATTCATTTATAACTTTTTTTGTATAGATGTTGCTGGTGTTGCTGTTAAGTTTTCCGTCACTGAATGTTCCAGCACCACCTTCACCAAATTGAACATTACTAAATTTATTTAGTTTGCCTTTTTCCCAAAATTCTTTTACATCATTGATTCTTTCATCTACACATTTACCTTGTTCTAACACAATAGGCTTTAAGCCCATTCTAGCTAATGCTAAACCAGCAAACATGCCACTAGGACCAAAACCAACTATAATAGGGGATTTTTCTATTGAAATTTTTTCATATTCAAGGCCTTTTAAGTCTATTGAATATTTTAAATCAGAGAATTTCTCTTCAAGTTCTGCATTTATTTCTAATGCAATACTAGCTATATATTTAATATCATTTTTTCGTCTGGCATCGAGAGAAAGTTTGATAATTTCATAATTTTTAATGTTTTTTGCTGAAATTTTTAGTTTTTTTGCACATTTTTCTTTAATTTCGTCACTTGAATAGCCGATTGACAGTTTTATTTCATCTATTTTTATCATAAGGCATCTCCAACTATGTAGCCACTAGTCCATGCCCATTGTAGGTTATAACCACCACATAAGCCATCAACATCACAAACTTCACCACAAAAGAAAAGATTTCTTTGAGATCTACTTTCAAGATTTTGATTGAGTTCTGATAATAATACACCACCAGAATATACTTGGTTGTTATTGTAATGGCCTTTTACATTAAATCTTAAATCTTTAATTGTTTTCGCCAATTTTATTATTTCATTTTCATTCAATTCTAGGGTGGTGCGATTTTCGTTTAACTTGCAGTTGTTAAGAATTAAATATGCGATTTGAGGAACAAATAGCCCATCAAACATTTTATTTATAGGAAGGTCTAGATTTTTTCTTTTATTTATTAAATCGATTATTTCATTGCTGGCAAAAGATGGTAATAAATCTAATTTAAGTTCGCCTTTAAAATATCCCTTTCTTGCAAAATATGCTGACATGTTAAAAGCGACAATACCACTTATTCCACTGTCTTTAAATAAAATTTCGCCAATTTCTTCATGAACTATCCTTTCATCGATTATAGCTGATAATTTAACAGGTGATACTCTTATCCCTTCAACTAATTTTGTAGACTGAGTTTTTAAAGCCACCAAACTCTCGATATTGTTGCGATATTTTATTTTAAATTTGTCTATCATTATTTGAGCAGTGTTTCCACCAGTTGCGATAACCAACTTTTCGCCTTCAAAAATCCCTGAACTTGTTTTAACAATATATTTGCCATTTTCATAATTAGCGTCTATGAATTCGCAATTTGTTAATAATTTTAAATTTTTGTATCTATTTATCTCATTATTTATTACATCAACCACTGTTTTCGCGCTATTTGAGATTGGATAAACTCTTCCTTCATTATCTGCATAGCATAATAAACCCATCTTTTCAAATATATTTAAAGTTTGAGCAGGGGAAAGTTTATCAAAAAATAAGTCAATTTTTTGATTGAAAAATTTATTTGTATGGGTATAATTGATGTTTGTAAGATTACACCTTCCATTTCCTGTTGCTAGAAGTTTTTTTCCTGCAAATGACGATTTGTCAATTAAAAGTACTTTTTTACCTTGTTTTGTCGCAGTTAGCCCACACATACAGCCAGAAGCTCCTGCACCAATAATTATTATGTCAAATTGTTCCATATCCTAATAATAGCACAATTTTATTAATAATAGAAAGATAAATTAAAAAATAATAAAAAAGATTTGAATTTTCAATAATATTTGCTATACTTAAAAGGGTAGT
>CARBWQ010000210.1 GCA_948949055.1 uncultured Eubacteriales bacterium
TGAGGGCGACGCAGCAAAAATAGGTTATAAGCGTTAAATTTATTTAACTCAATCGTTAGATTGCAAGTTGACGCCAGTCAACTTCTTATAACCTATTATAATCGGGGGGGGGGATTTGTCAAGCCTTTTTTTGAAAAAAGAATTATTTTTCGAATAAATTAAAAAAATGGACTAATATTATAAGTCCACTTTCTCTTCATTCAGGTCTTCATTATTTCTGAAACTATTTTCCATTACTTTGGCTTTTTTAGCTTCCTTGAAACTTTTTTTAATATCATCATAGATACTTTTTCTACAAATACCATGATAAGTCAACCACATAGATAAGCCTAATATTGTAGCAAATACACATGGCAATGCAACAAGCACCCTCTTTTCAACTTCCTTGCCTACTTCTTGATAATATGCATCATTTTTTAATAATTCAGCCTTCTTTTCTTCAAAATATCGATTACTCTTAATATATTGATATTCTTTGTCAGCCTCTTCAAAGGAAGAAAATTTTCCATCTAAATAATCTTGTTCAATTCTTGCAACTTCATCTTCCTGCATTTGGGTAACAATTTCAGTTTTTTCTTCTATTATCGCATTAGCTTCCCATTGTTTTTCAAAAAGGTTTTTCACAGTAGGAATAGAAAAAGCAGTCCCAACACCTATAAGCGTAATGGGTAAGACTGTAATACCTGCTAATTTTAAAATTGCTTTTGCCATCTTCAAATTTGCTGACATAATATCCTCCTAAAATGTTTTAATTATAATATCGACGCAATCAACTTTTTATAAGTATTATTTCCCTTGCACTGACAAGGACGTCGACTTCCCAAAACAGGTAAAAATAACTGAAATTTATTAAGTTCATTAGACCACAATCCAATCCTACCCTTCTATTATTACAAGGAGCACGAACTTGCTTGCCCGGGGTCCCTAATGATTGCAAAATCATTGGGGTGATAAAAGTGAGGGCGACGCAGCAAAAATAGGTTATAAGCGTTAAATTTATTTAACTCAATCGCTAGATTGTCAGTTGACGCCAGTCAACTTCTTATAACCTATTATAATCGGGGGGGGGTTGTCAATACCTTTTTCTAAAATAATTAAATTTCATTGAATTGAAATGTTCCTCTTAAAGATAAAACGGGAAATATAGGTCATATTAAAAAATAGCAACAAAAATATTGATATTATTTTATACCATCTGCCCAATTCTCTATTTCTTTTTGTGATGTCCTAAGCTTATTTGCTACAAAATAAATATCAATCCCCTCATGCACATTACTATCAGGACATAATTTTTTAATCTCTTCAAAAGTATGGCCTAGCCACCCTCCATTAGTTGCAAATGGATATATATCTTTTCCAGCCAAATCACAACTTTCTAAAAAAGTTCTTACAGCTGGCGCAAACGTATACCACCAAACAGGAGTACCTAGCACCACCCTATCATATTTTTGAACATCAATATCCAAATTCTCTATTTCTGGTTTATATTTATCGCTGATTTCTTTCTTTGCATTCTCAACAACTAGATTATAATTGTCAGAATAAGGAACGACAGGCTTAATTTCAATCAAATCGCCACCAATTTTTTCTTTGAGAATCTCAGCCACCATTCGAGTATTTCCAGTATAAGAATAATAAATAATAAGCGTTTTCATTTTTCCCTCCTCCATATTATTTATAAAGATTTTACACCTTAGAGAAAACTCCAAGTCAAGCAAATTTTATAATAATTTAATAAAAATATTAAAAAAAAGTGGATTTTTCCACTTTTTTTATGAAATTGGTCATTTTTTACAACTTTTCCACATCACACTTTTTGATAAGGATTTCTTCACCCTTTT
>CARBWQ010000211.1:0-1072 GCA_948949055.1 uncultured Eubacteriales bacterium
TTTGATTTATTTTGATTATTTTTGATTTTCTCGGTGTTCAGTTTTGATTTTTGAACTTTTGATAAGTCAATGAGCGAAAAAAATGGATTGCTTGCAAGCCATCTTGTGAGCGAAGCAGGCTTATATCTTATATTTTGCGACAGCCAATTTTTTGATAAAAAATCAAAATTTTGGGCAAAAAATCAAAAAAATCAAAACTTTTGTATTTTGAAAAAAGACTTGAAATTGCCAAATTTCAAATCTCAAAAATTGTCATATCTGTATGCAGTGATTAAATACTCAAAAAACACTGTATATTGTGGTTTTTGCAATAAAAAAAGCCTTTCTAAAAAAAGACTTTTTGTTGCACATATTTGGCGGAGACGATGGGATTCGAACCCATGTGCCAGTTCCCCGACAAACGCATTTCGAGTGCGTCCCGTTACGACCACTTCGGTACATCTCCATATTTTAATTTTATCATAATCACCCTATTTTTGCAAGAAAAATCACAAATCATTTGCTTTTTATACAAATTTTGTATATAATATAGGTGTAGAGTGCAGAATTAAAGTATAATGATACTTAACCTTTTAAAAAATACACTATAAGCAAATCATATCATATAGGCTATTCTGCATTTTTATTGCTTTTAAAAGGATTTACTTATGGACGAAAAAAAATATAAAGTAATTATTGATACAGACCCAGGTGTAGATGATGCAGCTTGTTTTGTTTTTGCTCTTTTTGACGAAAAACTTGATATTAAACTAATCACAACAGTTTCAGGAAATTTAAGTATTGAAAAAACTACTAGAAATATGCTTCACCTTCTTGATAAATTTAATATTGATATCCCTGTTGCAAAGGGTTGTGCCAAGGCTATGAATAGAATTAGTCCTTATGCAGAGCATATTCACTCAGTAGAAGGACTTGGTGGTTATAACCCACCTGCATCAGTTTCAAGACCATTACATGAACTTGACGCTGTTGAAGCTATGTATAAAGTTTTAAATGAAAATGATGGAGATATTATCGTTTTACTACTTGGCCCTCAAACTAATATGGGAACACTTTTAACAAAACACCCTGA
>CARBWQ010000211.1:1082-1831 GCA_948949055.1 uncultured Eubacteriales bacterium
GACGTAAAAGATAAAATTGCTAAAATCATATTTATGGGAGGATCTCCTTACGGAATAAATGGTTATCCAAAACATATTTCATTTAATATTTCTAGTGACCCAGAAGCTTTTAAAATTGTACTTGAAAGTGGAATTCCTCTTGTTATGCTACCTTCTGATATGGGAAGAAATAAGGCTCACCTTGATGAAGAGTTTGTTATGACAAAAATCAAAGGTATCAATCAAGTTGGCGATTTTGTATTTGAAATGTATGACAAATATTGGGAACCTGGTTATGAAGATAAACGTATCGCAACTAACGACACTTGTGCATATTTGTATCTTACAAATCCAGAACTTTTCACAGTGGAAAGAGTTGACCTTGATGTAGACTGTGAAGAAGCTCCTGGCAAAACAATAGTTGAATTCAAAGAAGATGGAAAATATGAATTTGTTTCTAATATCGATAGAGAAAAATTTCTAGATTTACTATCAGAAAAACTTGAAAAGTTAAACAATATTAAATTGAATTAATAGACTATTTTACTTAATTTCAATGATAATTTAATAAAAAAGTCGCAAAAATGATGAATTTTTGCGATTTTTTTGTTGTTTTTAACTATTTTTCATTAAATTATCAAAATATTCTTGATTATGCAGAACTGATTTATCTTTTGGATTAAAGCTTCTTGCAATCTCATGATAATGGTAAGCATTAACCTTATCTCCCAGCTTATCATAGCATACACATAGTTGCAGAGCAGGCAAAA
>CARBWQ010000212.1 GCA_948949055.1 uncultured Eubacteriales bacterium
ATATTCAAAAGAACCTAATACTGCAAGTTATTACATGAAAAATCAACTTCAAAAATTTAAGAAAAAAATTAGACTGAAAAAGATAGTTAAAATTCAAGAAAATGTTATGACTAAGCTTGCTAATGCTGTTATAGGAAAAGATGTTGAAGTTTTAATAGACTCTTTTGATGAATTGACAGGAGAATATTGTGGACATAGTCAAAAACTTTCTCCAACAGTTGACTTTGGGGTTAGATTTGTGGATAATAATAAGGTGAAGATAGGTGATTTCGTTAAAGTAAAAATTTATGACTTTGATGGAAGTGATTTTAAAGGAGAGATTTTATGAATGTTCCAAATTCAATAACATTGACTAGGCTTTTGATGATTCCTGTAATTGTATTTTTCTACATGGCAGATTTCATCCCTTATGGCAGACTTGTTGCAGCATTATTATTTGTAGTTGCAAGTTTGACTGATTTTCTTGACGGATTTATCGCAAGAAAATATAACAAAGTGACTACTCTTGGTAAGTTTTTTGATTCCATTGCCGATAAAGTTTTGGTAATGGCTGGATTCTTGCTTATTGTAGCTGGTCCAATATTTGGTAGTGCACCAGTTGTTTATCCAAGCTGGCTTGGTGTTGTATGTATAATAATTATTTTAGCAAGAGAATTTATTATTTCTGCTCTTCGTCAGCTTGCAGCTGCAAAAGGTGTTGTACTTGCTGCCGATATGGGTGGAAAGGTAAAAGCAACTGCACAATATTTTATAATTACATTTTATATGATTTTAGCTTTTGTTGAAACTGATTTATTAAATGAAGCTGGAAAATCATCGACAGCTATGGCTATTATAAGATTTGTTCTTATGATACTTTTAATTGCAACTACATTCCTTACTATCTATACAGGTGCAAGTTATATCCTAAGAAATACAAAGGTTTTCAAAGACACTCAGGAAGAAAATGTAATTGAAAATAGCAAAATAGAAAACGAAAATGAAAATGTTGAAGAAACTGAAAATAAAGTAGAAGAAAATTAATTGATAAGAGGAAATTATGGCAAAAGAAGTTAGTAAAAATTTAAAAGACAGCAAAAAAGACGCTCTTGATCAAGCATTGCTCCAAATTGAAAAACAATATGGAAAAGGTGCAATCATGAAGCTTGGAGATAGGGTGAATGAACCTATTGACGTAATCCCAACTGGATGTTTGACTCTTGATATAGCTCTTGGAATAGGTGGAATACCTAGGGGAAGAGTTATCGAGATTTATGGACCAGAATCTTCTGGTAAAACCACTGTTTCATTGCATATTATAGCTGAGGCACAAAAACTTGGTGGAACTTGTGCTTTCATTGATGCAGAACATGCTCTTGACCCATCTTATGCAGAGAAATTAGGAGTAGTACTTAAAGACCTTCTTATTTCTCAACCTGATAATGGAGAACAAGCATTAAATATTTGTGAAATGCTTGTAAAATCTGGCTCTATTGATTTAGTAGTTATTGACTCAGTTGCAGCTTTAACTCCTAAGGCTGAAATTGATGGCGAAATGGGAGATTCTCATGTAGGTTTACAGGCTAGAATGATGAGTCAGGCACTTAGAAAACTTACAGGTGTGATAAATAAAAGCAACACTAGTGTAATTTTTATCAACCAACTTCGTGAAAAAGTAGGTGTTATGTTTGGCTCGCCAGAAACAACCACTGGTGGAAAAGCTCTTAAATTCTATTCAAGTATAAGACTTGATGTTAGAAGAAAAGATTCAATTAAAGATGGTGCAAATATCGTGGGTAATAGAACGGTAGTTAAAGTAGTTAAAAACAAACTTGCACCTCCATTCAGAA
>CARBWQ010000213.1 GCA_948949055.1 uncultured Eubacteriales bacterium
AAATTATCATAAAAAAACTGCTGCAAAAACAGCAGTTTTTTAGAAGACAAGACTAAAATTAACAAAGCGAGTGTAGTATTATAAATATCTCAATTTATGCTCCACTGCACTTAAAAGTTCTTCTTTTTCATTATTGAGTTTTCCATCAAAAACATCACTTAAAAGGCTATCTAATATTGGTTTATATCTATTTGCCTTAACAGTTGGATAATTTTTCTTAATATCTTCTCCACTTATTTTTAAATCCTTTATAGACATAATAAGCCTATGAGAAATTATGTATTTGTAAAAGAACTGATATTTGTTTGCAAGATATTTTGATTTGTGAATAAGGAGCAAATAAATCTGAGGGAAATTATCAAAATATTTAAAAAAGTAAGGTTTATTTTGCTGTCTATTTAAAGCTTCATAGTAACCAGATAAAATATTTATGTAATTTGCAACCATTTTTTTGCTCAGCCCAAAAGATTCAGCTAAAATTAAATTTAGATAATATGAAACTGATATAGGATTGACATTGTCAACCAAATCAATTAAAAATCCTTGTGATTTATGACTAACTTTCTTTACCATTTTAAATTTAAGTTTAGGACAATCAATTCCAAAAATTTGCCACATTCCACCCTTATTAAAATGCTTTAAAGCAGTCATATATGCTTTTGGCTTAGAAACTCCTTTATATTTAAACGGGCTGTGTAAAATTCTTGTAATCTCATAAACATGCCTTTCACCCGACACATCACGAAGGTTTTCTTTGTATTTATATGCACATTCTAAGGTTTCCTTATCAATTTTAAAATTAAGTTCACATTGAAAGCGAAACAATCTTAATATCCTCACTCCATCATGGCTTAAAACTTCATCAGGAGATTCTACTGTCCTAAGAATTCTATTTTGTATATCTTTAATTCCGTTATAGAAATCTATTATTTTATTATTTTTAATATCATAATAAATAGCATTACAAGTAAAATCTCTACGTTTGGCATCTTCCTCTATTGAATCAATAAATTCCACTCGTTCTGGACTATGTTGTCCATTATCTGGATAAAAATCTCTTCTGAAAGTTGTGTATTCAAATTTATCATCACCTTTACTGATAGTTGCAGTTCCTAGTACTTTACTTTTTACCTTAAAATTAAAACCACTACCATCTAAAAGCTGTTCAACATTCTCCAAAGAAAGTGAAGAGCAAATGTCAATATCATCATTTTTCAAACCCATTATTTGATTACGCACAAAACCACCGACCACAAACAAGTCGACATCAAATAGTTTCGCAAGCTTAGTTAAAGATTTAGGAACATTTAATTGCATAAAGACCTCTTATAAAAATTTTAAACTATTTTCAACCTCTTGTCAAATCAAATTTATAATAATGTTGACAATAGGGTAAAATTTAATGTATAATTATATATAGGTTATAAAAATAATGAAAAAGAAAAAAGAAATACAACAAAATGAATCCTTAAAAGGAACATTAAAGACAAATTTAAGATATACAAGGAAATTTTCAAGAGATAGAAGTTTGGAAATTCTTTTTTATTCAATTGATGCTCTTGAAAATAATAAAAGTTTTTTATATAAATTTAAAAATAATTTCAAAAAGAAATTTATTAAAGAGGAAGAAGAAAAACCTGCTGTAAGTGATAGCGTGGAGCGATTTACTACCGATTTAAAAGTAGGCTTAACAGAAGAACAGGTAAAGGCTAGACAAGAAGCTAATCTAGTCAACAGTACAAAAGTAAAATCATCAAAATCCTATGCTTCCATATTCTTTAAAAACATTTTCACTTTCTTTAATATGTTATGGCTTATAATCGCTGT
>CARBWQ010000214.1 GCA_948949055.1 uncultured Eubacteriales bacterium
AGTCTTCTTAAAAGGTCATAATTTTCCTTTGCAACAGCACTGTCAAAAGCAACGAAATTATATGGTTTATTGATATCAATATCTCTTCTCTTTAAGAGTGTATCAATAATTTTTTCATCGCCAACTTCAATAGCAGTTGTAAGAGCATTTCTACTACCTTTTTCGTTTGATGCTGATGAATTAATATCAAGATTTGTGTTCATCAATATTTTATCTAGAATAGCCTTACCATTTTTTCCGTTATCATTTACAGAAACAATAGCTTGCATAAGAACACTTACGCCATTTTCATCAAAGGCATTGATATCAAAGTCTTCTCTTTTGAAAAGAGAGAAGACAAATTCTTGATCACCCTTCTTTATTGCTTCGATAGTAAGGTTAAGTAAAGTATCATTTTCATAACTCTTAGCATTTACATCAAGATCTTCTCTTGCAAACATGATATCAAACATTTCCTTAGTACCATGTTTATAAATTTCAACAAGAGGAATTGCTCCAATTGAAGTTCTTTGATTAACAAGAAAATCCTTTCTCGCAACGAGATTTAAAAGAGGTTTTTCAAAGCTATTATCGCCATATTTAAATTCTCCAAGCATGATTTCAAAAGGAATTTCACCCATTCGATCTTGAATGTTTACATCTATGCCAGGAACATTTAAAAGAAGTTCTGCCATTTCTCCACTGTGTACGTGATGTAGTGCAGATAATCTAGTATTATCAATCAAATTTACATCAGCCTTTTTAGCCAAGATTTTCTTAGCATTGTCTATATCATCACATCTTACAGCATACATAAGAGGAGAACGGCCAAAAGCATTTTGAGTATTGATATCTAAATTGATATCATTTCTATCAAAGAAGATATCTTTTATATCTTCAACTATTTTATTTTGCTCATTACTTAAAATTAAATTAGAAGATTCAAATGGTAAAGTCCAAGCAACTTTATTTTGAGTACGCAATACATTTAAATCAATGTCATATCTACTTACAACATTTCTCAAAATATTTAAAAATCTTCTATTGTCTTCAAGATTTTCTGACTCAGTTGCAAAAGTCATAGCCATATTGACAATTTCATGAAGTGGATAAGTTTGCTCATTAGGCAAAGTTCCCTCAACTTTTAAATTAATATCAACCTCGCTATTTCCTAAGAGGTCTGAAATCAAACTCCATTTTTTGTTTCTAATAGCCCAAACTAAAAGAGTTTCATTTTCATTATTAATAGGAAGATTAAGTTCTTTTTTCTTTTTTCTTGCAACAGAAGATAGAAACTTCATATCATTAACTTCCACTGCTAGTCTAATTTTGTCATTTAAAGTTTTCATAAATTCCTCCAAATTCACTTATACAATTATATTATACACCAAATCATTAATTTAGTCAATATTGAATTTAAAAAAAAGTGCTTTATTTTGCACTTTTTATTAAACCTTTTTAATTTCGTAGCCATCTTTACTGTCTAAGATTGTGTATCCTTTTTGAGTGAGTTCATTTCTTAATTGGTCGGCAGTAGCAAAATCTCTATCTTTCTTAGCCTGCCAGCGTTTCTCTGCCAAATCTTTTATTTCATCAGGAATACTATCCTCTTTTTCCTCACATGAAGCAAGGACATCTTTTGAACTATTTTTAAAAAGTCCAAGTAAATTATAAGCCTTCTTCACGCCATTATAATCAGCTACTACACTTTCATCACCTTCATCTAATTTTCTTTGCATAGTTTTGAAAATTTCAAATAGATAAGAAAGTGCTTTTGGACTATTAAAGTCATCAAACATGGCCTCATCAACCATTTTTTCATA
>CARBWQ010000215.1 GCA_948949055.1 uncultured Eubacteriales bacterium
TTGGAAATGATTTGTATTCCAATTTAGTTATTGGTCATACGAGGTGGGCAACACATGGAAAGCCTAGCATAGAAAATTCACATCCTCATTTTTCAGAGAAAGGTGAATTTTCTATTGTACATAATGGAATTATAGAAAACTATGAGCAGTTGAAAGAGGGTGAAAATTTTAAACTGATTTCTCAAACAGACACAGAGGTTTTTGTTAATTATATTTCAGTGCAAAAAGGCTCGACTTTACAAAAAATTTTGAAGGCTTGCCGAGAAATTAAAGGTAGCTTTGCAATAGCACTTTTGGATAAACAAAGTGACAAATTATTTTTTGCTAAACGAAATAGTCCTTTAATGGTGGCGCATGATGGAAAGAGTGGAATGGTCGCAAGTGATATGTCAGTTTTGGCTGATAATTATCATTCTTGCTGGATAATGGACGATGATGAATTTGGGGTTATGACAAATAAAAATATTACTTTTTTTAATAAAAATGGCGAAATAATTAAAAAAAATAAGGTTTTTTTCAATAATTCAGCCTTTTTAGATGAAAATAATGACGAAAAGTTTTATATGTTAAGAGAGATAAAACAGCAACCTTTTGTGTTAAGTCAGACTTATAATAGGTATTTTAGAGAAGAGCAAAATGTTGATTTTGATAAGTTAAGGGAATTTGAAAGTTATCATTTTATTGCCTGTGGAACTGCCTATCATAGTTGTCTATTAGGTGCAAAATATATAGAAAAATATTGTCGCAGAGAATGTAAAGTTTCGCTTGCAAGTGAGTTTAGATATGACAATTTATTATTGAGCAAAAGCTGTTTATACATTTTTGTAAGTCAAAGTGGTGAAACAGCTGATACAATCGCGTGTGCAAAACTTATAAAAAAAGAGGGCGCGAAATGCTTAGCAGTTACAAATGTCCCTTATTGTTCTTTAAATAATGAATGTGATTTTATTATGCCAACCTTTGCTGGAAAAGAAATTGCTGTTGCTTCTACAAAAGCTTATACTGCACAAGTTTTTACACTTTTAATTTTGGCATTAAAACTTTCTGATAATGTAGATAATAAGATGTTAGAAACCTTTGTAGAAACTTTTACAACTGCAAATTCAGAAATCGATGAGAAGTTGCTTGATAAAATTTTGACATTTAAAAAGATATTTTTTATAGGCCGAGGGCAGGATTATGTTACTAGTTTAGAGGGAGCGTTAAAACTTAAAGAGGTTGCTTATATAAATTGTATAGGCATGGCTGGTGGTGAGTTTAAACATGGCTCGCTTGCACTTGTTGATAATGAAACTCTTGTTATAGCTTTATCAACTCAAATGTATTTAAAGGAAAAAATTGAAAGCAATATTTTGGAAGTAAAAGCTCGTGGTGGGAGCGTGCTATTGTTATCTCAATTTGAGCATGACGTTGATGTGGAATTTTATATTCATTTAAATAAGTTTGATGAGGATTTTATGACAATTGCCTCAATAGTACCTCTTCAAAGACTTGCATTTGATTATGCAATTCGACTTGGATATAACCCGGATAAACCAAGAAATCTGGCTAAATCGGTGACTGTTGAGTAATTAAAGAATAAGATAAAAAGGTGACTTTAATTTTTTAATAAAATTGAAATTCTTGCTAATTAAAATTAACAAAATCATGTATTAAATTTACAATAGTGTAGCGAATTGCTGTCATTATATTTACTTAAATGTACTTTTGTGGATTGTGTTTGCTTGGGAGCAAAACCGAATGGCCAAATTCCAAACGTTA
>CARBWQ010000216.1 GCA_948949055.1 uncultured Eubacteriales bacterium
AAACTTAATAGCCCCGGATCCCAGCCAAATGCACATAGAGCTATTTTTTTATTAGTCTTTGCAATTTTATCTAGTGACGATATGTAATTATCAAGTTTAGCATGAGTATCAAAACTATCAATAGTATTGAATTTTTTTAATAGAGATTTAGCCTGCTTCTCTATATCTTGATAAGAACCACTACAATTGATTATTATATCAATCGATTTAGTAAAATTTTTGAGTTCCTTAGGTGAAAAAATTGGTGTGTTAAAGTCGCTTGAAATACTGTCATAGCGATTAGAAAAAATGGCAACTAAGGTGTGGCTTTGGTTGAATAACAATGTTTCTTCAACTGCCTTACCTAGATTGCCATATCCATAAATTCCTATATTCATAAATAAAATCCCCTGATAATGTTTATGAATTTTACAATTAAATGTTGTGAATTTATTTAAATTTTATTTTTTCCTATATCTTATATCCCATTTTAATAAAGAAATCTTGATAAATCTTATGTCTATTCAAATCCATAACAAAGGTGATTTTCTTATCACTATCAGTAAACTTATATGAAGTGTCGTCTAAAATTTCTGGAACTGAA
The DNA here is from genome assembly GCA_948949055.1 of uncultured Eubacteriales bacterium. Lineage (GTDB taxonomy): Bacteria > Bacillota > Clostridia > Christensenellales > UBA1242 > Caccovivens. Next base: position 584 of record CARBWQ010000216.1, read on the forward strand.
ATTTGTTTGCATTTAAACCAGCTTTCATCAATCGCATATGCAACAGCACTAATATCCCAAATAACTTTTGATTGACCCACTCTATCTAATGGGTCATTTTCAAATGCTTTTTTACAATTTAGCATAATATCACATAAATATCTTCCAATTTCACCACAACCACCTAAGTAATGTTCTAGCTCATAGATTGTGGTTAAAAGATGTGAAGCAACATTTCTACATGGGATTACCACAATCTCTGCACCCGAATTAAAGACCGTCCTAACAGCTTCAACATCTTGTCTGAAATTAAATTCATTATTAAGCTCAGATAAAAAGCTGTTTCCTCCAAGCCAAATTATCTTTATCTTTTTAGCGATTTCAGGTGCATGATATAATGCAAGAGCTACATTAGTTATCGCACCAATGGCAATTATAGTGGTATGCTCATTTTGTTTAGCAATTTCTATAATCTTCTCAGTAGCCAAATTAATCTCTTTGCTTTCCCAAAAATATTTAATGGCTCCTTTATAAACTATGTCTTTGTACCCCCCCCCGAAATCTATCATATCTAGCACTTTGAGAGCAGTATTATAAGAAAGTTCAGTACCTTCTTCTATTGTTTTAGTCTTGGCATATCCACTTTTATTAAATGGAGCAATTGTGATTGCATTCAAATTAAAATTCTCTAACGATTTAATCAAATAGCAAAGTGCAAATTGGTCATCCACTTCATTTGATATATCAGTATCTAAAATCAAATTTTCTTTTTGCATTTTTGTAACTCCTCATACAAATTATTCCAGCTTGTAGCAACTGGCAAATCGTGTTTTTCTCTTTTGTTATATCTTGTTTTCATAACAATACAGTTGACACCATTTTCCCTCATTTTTTTGCATTGTCCAACCCTATCATCAACCATCACATCAATATTAAATTCTTTGCACTCAGGCGACTTGTCTGGGCTTTGTGACAATATCAATTTGTTATATTTAATTTCGTGCCTTTCAAGCCAGTCTATTGTCACTTCAAATGGCTCAGTGTAGTCAGGATATGCCCGATGAGAAATAAGAAAAATTTCATTTCCTTCATCTACTAATCTATCTATAATTTTTTTACAGTTTCTCCTTGGCGAAAGTGATTTTGCTATTCTTTGCATATTTTGTGCAAAAAACTCATTGACCTCTTCTCTTGACCA
>CARBWQ010000217.1 GCA_948949055.1 uncultured Eubacteriales bacterium
GTATTACTATTAATACTGCACACGTAGAATACGAAACTGATAGTCGTCACTACGCTCACGTAGACTGCCCGGGACACGCTGACTACGTTAAGAACATGATTACTGGTGCTGCTCAGATGGACGGCGCTATCCTCGTAGTTGCTGCTACTGATGGTCCAATGCCTCAAACAAGAGAGCACATCCTTCTTGCAAGACAAGTTGGTGTTCCTTACATCATTGTTTTCATGAACAAAACTGATCAAGTTGACGATCCTGAACTTCTTGAACTTGTTGAAATGGAAATTCGTGACCTTCTTAATGCTTACGACTTCCCAGGAGATGACACTCCAATCATCAAAGGTTCAGCTCTTAAAGCTCTTGAAGCTGCACAAGCTGGAAAAACTGATGATCCTGCATGTGCTTGCATTAAAGAACTTGCAGCTGCTCTTGATTCTTATATCCCAGAGCCTGAAAGAGACACTGACAAACCTTTCCTTATGCCTGTTGAAGACGTATTCACAATCACTGGTCGTGGTACAGTTGCAACTGGTAGAGTAGAAAGAGGTACTGTTAAAGTTGGTGACACTGTTGAACTCGTTGGTCTTGGTGAATCTAGACAAACAGTTGTAACAGGCGTAGAAATGTTCCACAAATCACTTGATGCAGCTCTTGCTGGTGATAACGCTGGACTTCTTCTCCGTGGTGTTCAAAGAACTGAAATCGAAAGAGGACAAGTACTTTGCAAACCTGGTACAATTCACCCACACACTAAATTCACAGCCGAAGTTTACGTTCTTAAAAAAGAAGAAGGTGGCCGTCATACTCCATTCTTTAATGGTTACAGACCACAATTCTATTTCAGAACTACTGACGTTACTGGCGTAGTTGAACTTGAAAAGGGTGTAGAAATGGTTATGCCTGGTGACCACATCAACATGACTATTACTCTTAACAAGGCAGTTGCTATCGAACAAGGACTTCGTTTCGCTATCCGTGAAGGTGGCAGAACAGTTGGTTCAGGTGTAGTATCTACTGTTATTGAATAATACGATTAAAAAAAAGACTGAAATTTCAGTCTTTTTTTATATTCTGAGTTATTTATAAACAAAAACTTTTACATTGTTTTTGTGACTTTGCAATTTTTGTTATTGAAAGAAAGTTATTGTTATGTAAATAACTATTCATAATTTATATTATTTCTTGCTGTAAATGTTTTACTCCTTGAAGTTAATTTAGTATTTCTCTTCAAAATCATCTAAACTAAGATTAGGAGAATAGCTTTCTAAGCTATTTAATTTTTTTGTTCGCTTTTCATTTTGAATCTTTAATTCTTGTGTTTTTGTTTTGATACTGTTATTTTTTATATATTTTAAGAGTTGTGAGCATATTTTCTTTTTTTCGAGTATTTTAAAATATGGCTTGTCTTTTATTTTATCCATATTGTCAATTATACTTTTATTTAATGAATCAACAAGAATATCTTGATTTTTAAGGAAAATTTCAGGAGGAATAATATCGAATAGATTTTTTAATTTCGCCAAAGCATCATTTTGGTCCATTTCCCATAAACAATCTTTGATGATATATTTTATTTCTGAGGCTATTTGGTTGCAAAGTTTATTGACAAGTTCTTTTCCTGCTAAAACTTCGCCTGCCCATCTTGTATCAGCGACATCGCATTCCACATCGCATAGCTGAATCAAAATTAAGTCATCGTTTAAACGT
>CARBWQ010000218.1 GCA_948949055.1 uncultured Eubacteriales bacterium
TATTTTTCCAAATTCCTTTCATATTATCACCTCGAAAGGATTATGGACCTACATTTTTTATTTTATACATTAAATTTATATCGCATAAAATTTTGAATTAAAATATTTTTTCAAGCATACTTTATTATATGGAAATTATAATCTATACATCGTATCCCTGTCATATAAAATATGGAAATCAGTCTGAGCATATAAATCAAAATGAACATTTATTATTAGAAAAGTCTGATAATGAAATAATAGTTCAGCCTTTAAAAAGCAAACCTTTTATAATAGACCTAAAAAATCCAACACCTCTATATAGAATTATTGAAAAAGATGATAAGATTCTAGTTTTTTTGCTTGATGGGCTTCTCGCAGAAAATGTTGTATGCCATAATTTCAACTATGACGGTAATAAAAGTAGCATTGAAATATCTACAAAAAATATAACTTTTATTGGAAATACTGGCAAAAAGATTATCCATCTTATTTCACCAATTTCAGATGTCAAAGTTGGCTCATTTTCATACATTAACTATGCCAGCTTTCATGACAGCAACAACTCAACAATTATTGCTTATAATCCCAAAAAGAACACAGCAAGAATATTTTCAGCAAACAAGATTGAAATAACAAAAAATGGATTTATTTTGCACAAGACAGATTTCTACTACAAAAATATAATTGAAGAATATTATATTGACAATGAGGGCTTAAAACTAAAAAACAAGAATTTTAATTTAGTAGAAAGTGCCAGCATGCCAAGTGAAACCATTCCATTTAAATTTATGACTTATCTAAAAAATGGTGATTATAAATCTACCAAATCGATGTTATCGCCAAGCCTATCAAGCAAGCTCAGTGAAAGCGCAATCAAGGAATATTTTGGAGAGATTTCATATTTTTATATGCTTGACCCGATGTCCTGTTTCGCAATTTCCAACAATCAAAATCAAATATATAACTTCTCTATTTTAGATGATAAAATCACTGATATTCAGGAAACTTAACAAAAAAAACGCAAAAATTTAGATTTTTTTGCGTTTTTTATTGCTTTTTGACAGAATTTCCTCAAAATTATATTATTTTCTTATTATTATCGAACTAAAATATTTCTCTTGAAAATCTGTTATTTCTCTTATCTGCTCATCTGAAAAACTTTCTTTTTCATGAGTCACAATTAGTTTATCATCGTCATCATTTGTTCTATGAATGATAGCTATAACTCTACCTTTAAATTCTTTTATCGGCTCTTGCACTCCAAGAACATATGCGTCAAGTTCTTCTCCATCACCAGAAATAGTATTTGGAATATAGCCATAGTTGACTGGATACACATAACCATGTTTTGGATGCTTTGAACCAAGAGGTCTATCAATTAAAACTTTAACGATTTTGTCAAGATATTTTTTACTTTCCATTTTCTCTCTCTTTATGCCACCCACGCTGACGGCATTGTTCGATTTTCTTTAAACCAGTCAGTTTCTTTTAATAGCAAATTATTATTGCTACACTCTACCATTATCTGACCATCTTTAAGGCTAAAAATAATATTACCATTCATTGACTTAACAGTACCATTACTAGAAAAATCACTTTTATCAACATAAACATCTACAACACTTGTTACATAAACCTTATCTGTATAAGGAGCTATATTATCAATAAATGATTGATATGGAAACTGATTAAGTTTATTGTCGGTATA
>CARBWQ010000219.1 GCA_948949055.1 uncultured Eubacteriales bacterium
TTGTAAATACTGTACCACCAACTGCGAAAACTAATGCAATAATTATGGCTACATAATATCTTTTACAATATTTAATTAACTTTCCCCAAGAATCAGCAAAAGAGTGCTTTTCTTTCTTAATTTCTTTATTTTTCCTTGATTTTGCACTTTTTTTGCCATTTTTACCGGTTTTTTCATTATTTTCAGTTAAATTATCTGAATTCTCTACATTTTCTTCTACGATTATTATGTCATCATCATTCTCTTCTGGCAGAGCTGAAACTGTTTTATTTTCAATATCTTTTTCTTCTATCATTGTCCAAGCTCCTCCTTTGATAATTGTGATAATGCTATTTCTCTATAAACATCACATGACTGCATAAGTTCATCATGTTTGCCCATTCCGACAACATCACCTTCATCTAAGACGATAATCTTATCTGCGTCTTTGATTGTTCCAATTCTTTGAGCAACAATAAACTTAATGCTGTCAGCAGTTTTTTCTTTTAACTCTTGACGAAGAACTCTGTCTGTCTTATAGTCAAGCGCTGAAAAACTGTCATCAAAAATAAATATTTCAGGTTCTCTTGCAACAGCTCTTGCAATCGCCATTCTCTGCTTTTGTCCACCTGAGAAGTTTGTGCCTCCCTGTGCAACTCTTGCCTCATACTTTTCTGGAAGTTTGTCTACAAATGTTTTTGCCTGTGCTATCTTTAAAGCCCTATTTATTTTTTCTTCACCAAGTTCACCTTTTCCACTTTCGCCAAAATCAATGTTGGACTTGATAGTTCCTGCAAATAGCACTGCACGCTGAGGAACATATCCAATTTTGTTATGAAGGTCAGCCTGACTATACTCTTTGACGTTAACGCCATCAATTAAGACTTCTCCATCGGTTGCATCATAAAATCTTGGAATAAGATTTATAAGAGTACTTTTACCACTTCCTGTTGAGCCAATAAAAGCTATTGTTTCCCCCCTATTTGCTGTAAAACTAACATCCCTAACAACATATTCTTGTGCATCTGGATATTTAAAACTTACATTTTTAAATTCAACCACACCTTTATTTTCAACGTTTGACTGATTGCCGTCAAGAATTTTTGGCTTGGTATCTAATACTTCATTGATACGTTTGGCTGATACGCTTGCTCTTGGCAACAACATAAATACCATGATTAAAAGCATGAATGACATAACCACCTGCATAGCGTAAGAGATATAAACGACCATATCTCCAAATAATGCACCATTTGTAGGATAGGAAGCTCCTTTAATTAAATAAGCACCAATCCAGTAAATAGCAAGAGTTAAACCATTGGAGATAAGAGTCATACCAGGGTTCATGATCGCCATAATTCTGCCAGTGAACAAATGTGTTCTAGTAAGTTCAGAATTAGCTTTTTCAAATTTGGCTTCTTGATACTTTTCTGCATTGTAAGCTCTTACAACTCTAAGTCCATCAAGATTTTCTCTTGTTACACTATTTAAGTTATCTGTCAACTTTTGAATTTTCTTGAATCTTGGAATTGCAAATATAATTACTACTGCAAGAATTATTATAAGAATAGCTACTGCACATGCTGTCGCAACTGACCATTGCCAACTTTGACCTGATATTTTGCATATCGCCCAAATAGCCATTACTGGCGCTTTAACCAAAAGTTGAAGAGATATAGTCATGGCAAGTTGCACT
>CARBWQ010000220.1 GCA_948949055.1 uncultured Eubacteriales bacterium
CTTGGCTGTGCCATCGTCATTTTGTTTAATTCTTACGGAATAATAGAAATGTTTTTTCATATAAAGCGCTATGGCTTTATAGTAAATTTCATTTTGGTCCTCAATTTCCTTTTCCATTTTTATTAAGTCACGTTTGATTAGATCAGGAATTATATATTGACCATTATCGTCAACCTTACCCACAAGTTTGTACTTTAATACCATCATTTTCATGCGATATTTATAGTAAGTGATAAATGCCGGTTGAGTAACTGCAAAGTCACTACCAAAAACATGATAAGGCTTAACTTCTTTTTCCTTATCTTCCTCATTTGCGAGTTCATTTTCCATTTCTTTATTCTCTTCTTTCGCCTCTGGCTGATTTTGAACATCGGCGAACTTTTCTCTTTCTATTTGTTCCATGTTTTCATTATAAACCATACTAATTAAAATGTCAAAATAAATTTTTTATTTTTATACCCTTTTTTGACTTCCCTTTAATTTTTTAACCCACTCTTCAAGTTAAAGCTTTCTTAAATAAGAAACACAAAAAGGTTTTTCCTTTATTGAATTTAACGTTATTCCATTTGACACGCAAGCTCCATTATGGTTGAATAAACAATCAGCTTTACATTTTATTTCAAGAGCCTTGCTATCTCTTTGTGGCGCATAACAAGGTTCTTGCGTAAATAAATTTTTAGTTACATCTTGGACCTCTTTATTTTCGTCCTTATCAAAGGTAGAGCAAACAACCTCCCTATCTACTAAAATGCTTTTTGCCTTGCAAGTAAATTTGTCATTAAACTTGCATAAACCCTTTCTACATCTTATATCCATTATTCACCTCTCTTTTCAATAAATTATTGACAAAAAGTTTAGTTTTAAACAAGAACTCGCAAAACTTAACTAATTATTTGACAAGTAGAATAATTTTTTATAAAATATTTCTATAAAAAGGAGATGGATATGAAAGTTTTATTACTTGTAGATGTACGTGGAACTGGCAAAAAAGGTGAAATAAAAGAAGTTGCCGATGGATACGCTAATAACTTTTTAATTAAAACTGGAAAAGCGAAACTTGCCGACAATAGTGCTATAAGCGAAAACAAAAATAAAATTGCTGCAAATGATTTCCATAAAGAAATGGAAAGACAGGACGCCGTTGCACTTGGCGAAAAATTAAAGGGCGAAAATGTGGTTGTTAAAATAAAATGTGGTGAAAACGGAAAAACTTTTGGCTCAATTACAGCAAAAGAAATTTCTGATGCACTTTCTCAAAAAGGTTACAATGTGGATAAACGCAAAATTGAACTTAAAGACCCTATCCGAACAATAGGTAATTATCAAGTTAATGTAAAGTTGCATTCAACAGTCAATGTAAAAATAAACATTTCAGTACAAGCTATTTAAACAACAAAAAAGAGTACAAAATTGTACTCTTTTTTTGCATATTCACCTTTTAGATTTGGTCTTTAAACTAAACTATCTTGTCTTTTTGGTTCAAACTAAACACGCTAATCTATTAGGTTTATTTAAACTAAACTATCTAGTGGTTATACTTTTAAGATAATAGTCTTTTAGGTTTTGCATTAACTTTAATATTCTATTATTCCCCACTTACACAGGAACTTTAATGTATCCCATTGTGTCTAGTTTTTCTTTTGTTAAAGCCTCGCCTGTTC
>CARBWQ010000221.1 GCA_948949055.1 uncultured Eubacteriales bacterium
TACTTGTAAGATTCTTCTCAATGCTCAAATCCAACATGCCCCAGTTGAGCCAGAACCACAACCAGTTAAAATTACATTCACTGGAAAGGAGCTTACCCCAGAGGAAAGAGCAGCCAAAAAGGCGAAGGAAAAATTAAAGGTACAAAAGACTGTTTACAATGATAAACCAAAGATAGGTCGCAACGATCTATGTCCATGTGGCAGTGGCAAAAAATACAAAAACTGCTGTGGAAAAGATGCAAATTAATGATTTTTAGCAAAAATTTGGCATTTTTTAGGTAAAAAACGCTTAAAAATTAAAAATTTGTTCGATAATTACTAAATATTTAAAAAACACCGAAAATTAAGTTCGGTGTTTTTTATTAACCATTTATTGATTGACTCAGCTATTTTTATATGTGTCATTACAAGAAGAACGAGCGTGAGTACGTCGACGCCTAAAATCACGCAATAAGAACTGAAATTCATTTCAGAACAACCTATGATTGCTAATTGAAATCAGTCAATCTCTTATAAGGGTTATTTTAAAAAGCTAATAAATTTTTTGCTTGCAAATGTAAGCGTTATTGACTTATTTGTTGCAAGACAAACATTGATAGGTGGAAATGTATTATTTATCTTTAACTCTTTTAAATTTTTATATTTTCTTTTTACTAGGTCTATTATTACAAAGCCTACGCCAAGTCCGATGTTGACAAATTCGGTAATGAGATCTTGGCTGACAACTTCCATTTTAGGAGTTAATTTAACTCCCTGTTGTAGTGCTATGCTATCTAATAATTTTCTGCTATTAGACTCAGGTTTTTGAAGGATTAGGGGATATTTGTTTAAAACATTAAGGTTATTGACATCATCTTCAAAATCAGAAGGATTGTAAATAAAGCCTTGTTTTAATTCTTTTATTTTTTCTAGTTGCAAATTTGATTCTTTTATATTGCTTTCATTAAAGATAACAAAATCAAGTTTACCCATTTTTAAATCGTTAATTAAGTCGCTAGTTAAATTGTTTGTGATATTTATTTTAATATTAGGGTAAGCCTTGTGAAATTCATCAATCGCATCGATAAGAACTAATTTTGTAAGGGTGGTTGAGCAACCTATTTTTATTTCGCCTTTTGATAAATCTTTAAAAGATGAAAATTCTTTCTCTGCATTGTCAATTAATTCAAGGGCACCTTTAACATACTCATAAAACATCTTCCCTTCTTCTGTCAATTCCATGCCTTTGTTGCTTCTTAAAAATAATATGCCACCAAGTTGCTCTTCTAGTTTCTTAATAGATTGTGATATTGCAGGTTGAGATATAAAAAGCTCTTCGCTTGCACGCGTCATGTGCTTATGCTTAGCAACCACGTAAAATATTCTATATAATTCTAAATCAATATTCACTATAAGCGCTCCTTATTAGCATTATAACAAATATATATTTTACTTATCAAGCATTTTGCAATAAAATATTGATGTAAAAGGAGGAAGATATGTTTAAAGGTAAAAATATATTGATTGGAGTGACTGGTGGTATTGCTTGCTACAAAGTGTGCGAGATAATATCATATTTGGTACGAGAAGGTGCGAATGTTGATGTTATTATGACGAAAAACGCCCAAGAATTTATTACGCCACTAACG
>CARBWQ010000222.1 GCA_948949055.1 uncultured Eubacteriales bacterium
GTTTAAAAATCAAGCCTTTTACTCTTATAGGTGCAACGACAAGGGCTGGTATGCTTACAAATCCATTACGTGACAGATTTGGCGTAATATGCCGTTTAGAGCTTTACGGTACTGACGAATTAAAAGTTATTATTGAACGTTCAGCAAAAATATTAGGTGTAAAAATAGATGATGACGCCTGCATTGAAATCGCAAAGCGTTCACGTGGTACACCTCGTATCGCCAATCGTCTTTTAAAACGCGTTCGTGACTATGCTCAGGTTATAGGCGAGGGTAGTGTTACTAAAAATATAGCTATAAAAACATTGCAAATAATGGAGATAGATGATTTAGGACTCGACACAATTGACAGAAAAATAATGTTGTCAATTATAAATAAGTTTAAAGGTGGACCTGTCGGTCTTGATACTCTTGCTGCAACAATTAGCGAAGATGCTACAACTATTGAAGATGTATACGAACCATACTTGCTTCAACTAGGATTTATTTCAAGAACACCACGTGGCAGAATTGCTCTTGAACCAGCCTATAAGCATTTTGGTTTAACTATGCCAACAAAGGAGTAAGTTCTTAAATGGAAGAAAATATTGATGAAAAATTATTATTGAAGAGTAGTTATTTTTATGAACTACCAGAAGAACTTATTGCTCAATTTCCAGTAGAGCCAAGAGATAGTTCTAAACTATTGGTTTACAATCGAGAAAGTAAAGAAATAGAGCATAAAGTTTTTAAAGACATCTACGACTATCTAAACAAGGGAGATGTACTTGTTGTAAATAATACGAGAGTTTTACCAGCTAGATTGTATGGTTATAAAGACACAGGTGCAAAGATAGAATGTCTTCTTCAAAAAAGAATTAATTTAACCGACTGGGAAGTTATTGCTAAACCTGCAAAGAGATTAAGTGAAGGCACTGAAATAACATTCAGCGAAAATCTTAAATGTGAAATACTTACAAAAGGTGAATATGGTAGCTTTACAATAAGGTTTAAATTCACCAGTGTATTTGAAGATAGATTAAGTGAAGTTGGACAAGTCCCACTTCCTCCATATATTCACAACAAACTAAAAAATAAAGAGCGTTATCAAACTGTATATTCAAAAGTTGAAGGCTCATCAGCAGCTCCAACAGCTGGCCTGCATTTTACAAAAGAACTATTGGACAAAATCAAAGAGAAGGGTGTACAAATAGTTGAGGTTTTATTACATGTTGGTCTAGGCACATTTAGACCTGTCAAAGAAGATAATATTCTCAATCATGAAATGCACAGCGAATATATTGAGATGACAAAAGAAAATGCAGAAATTATAAACAATGCTAAAAATGAAGGCAGAAGGATAATTGCAGTTGGAACGACTTCAATAAGAGTACTTGAATCATGTGCTAATGAAGAAGGTCAGGTTATACCTCAAAAAAGAGAAACAAATATCTTTATATATCCTCCTTACAAATTTAAAATTGTAGATGCTGTTATAACAAATTTTCATTTACCAGAAAGTACTTTGATTATGTTAGTTTCAGCTTTTGCTGGTTACGAAAATACTATGAGAATATATAAAACTGCCGTTCAAGAAAAATATAGATTTTT
>CARBWQ010000223.1 GCA_948949055.1 uncultured Eubacteriales bacterium
CTAGCTATTGAAAGTGCCAATACCTGTTTTGGAACTCCTTATTCTGCACTTGCAATAGATATAGCACCCGATTATAACGAACAATCGAAAGTTCAGGGCTTTAAAACAGTTTTTAATATTATAGGAATGATACTACCAAGTATATTAATGTACTTTTTTATGTCTTCTATCTCAATTAGCATACAGACAGGCTATACTCAACAAGGCTATATTAAGATTGCTTTCATAAATTCATTTCTATTAATTTCACTTGGTCTAATTACAATTTTATCAACTCTTCATCATGTGCGAAAAAATAAAGTTTATAGTTATGATAAGCCAAAAGAAAAATTCGAGTTTACAAAGTTGATGACTGGATATTTTAATGTTTTGAAAAATAAAGATTTTAGAGCCGTTATCCTTGGATATTCTTTTACAACGATAGCCTCTGCATTTTTAACTTCTGTTGGAATGCATTTGTTTACCTATTGTTATCATTTTTCAAGCACGCAAATTTCATTTGTTCTCATTTCTCTATTTGGAGGTGCTATTGCATCTCAGCCTCTTTGGGTCTATTTGTCAAAACGCATGGAAAAAAAGAGGGCGCTCATAATATCACTAGCAACTATTGTTTTCGGTATATTTTTGACGGTTGTTACCTTTCTTTTTAGAGAGTATGTCCCAAGTCAAGCAATGTTTTATATTGCAATACTATGTTTAGTGTTCTGTGGAATTGGTGCAGGAGCTATGTATTCAATTCCATTTTCGATGTACGCCGATGTGGTAACATATGAACAATTTAAAACAGGTCAAAACAATGCAGGAGCCTATACAGGATATTTTACCTTTACCTACAATTTAGCCAACTCTATTGCATTGCTTATAATTGGTTTTCTACTTGATTTAATTAAATTTGATTCTACTCAACCTATCCAAGCTATGTCAGTTCAGAATGGTTTAGGTGCAATAGTATTTTTTGGTTGTACTATTTTCTTTACCTTAGGAATTATGATTTTTTCTAAATTCTCTGTCAAAAGGTCTGATGTATTAAAAATTCAGATGAAAGAAATGAAAAAAGATAAATTAGATGATTAAAACTTTTTTGATTGCTAATTCTATATTAAGAGGTAATCATGAAATTTTTAAAATCCTTTGTAATAATATTGTTGCTTGTTGTAAGTTTATCATTTTGTGGTTGTAAAGATAAAAATTTATCTCAACCAATATTAGAAAGAGATATTTATAACACTGGTGGCAATTTATCATTTTATTATGATGAAGTCGCCCATGTGGCTACATTTGGTGGAGAAGGTGAGGTAATTCAATATTATAATGAAGATATTGTCAAAGGCTGGGTTAAAGAAGGAAATCGAATTGGTTTTCAAGTTCCAGTTCCAAAGGAAGTAAGGGATTATAAGTCGGGCAGTGCAGTTTTAGATGGTGAAAAGCTGTTGTCTAACGATTATATAAGCATACAAGAGGGTCAAAATTTAATAGCTATTTTTCAACCAATTGTGAAAAAAGATAAAATTAACTATACTTTGAAGATTACTTGGGAAGATGGTAAAAATGAACAATTATATTTTATTGTTATCGCTCCCGGAACTAT
>CARBWQ010000224.1 GCA_948949055.1 uncultured Eubacteriales bacterium
TTCCTCTGTTTCTTCCTTTTGCATTGAAACACCTTCTTTTGCTTCAATAACTGCATCAGCAAGTGCTGCGATTACAAGTTTAACTGAACGAATAGCATCATCATTTCCTGGAATAACACAAGTAATACCATCTGGATTACCATTTGTATCTACAAGTCCAACAACAGGAATATTAAGAACCTTACATTCATTTACACAAATGTGTTCGCAATTAGGGTCTACTACTACAACAGCCCCTGGAAGTTCTCTCATTTCTTTGATTCCACCAAGATTCTTTTCAAGTTTATCTCTTTCTGCTTTTAAAAGAGTAACTTCTTTTTTAGGTAAAAGATCAAATTCTCCAACCTTTTCCATTTGATTTAGTCTATTAAGTCTTTCAATTCTAGATTTAATAGTTTTAAAGTTTGTAAGGCATCCACCAAGCCAACGAGTATTGATGTAATACATACCACATCTTTCAGCTTCTTCCTTAACTGCTTCCTGAGCTTGCTTCTTTGTACCTACAAAGAGAATCTTTTTACCAGATGCAGCAACATCTCTGATAAAAGAATAAGCTTTATCAACTTGCTCAGAAGTTTTTTCAAGATTAATGATATGAATATCATTTCTTGCAGTGAAGATAAATTTCTTCATTTTTGGGTTCCACTTTCTAGTCTGGTGACCAAAGTGCACACCAGCTTCAAGTAGTTGTTTCATTGAAATAACTGACATAAAATATTTTCCTCCTTTTGTTTTTGTCCTTCCCCTATGCTTTCAAGCTCCAAATTGCGACCTCAGAAATTTTAAATTTCTTTTAATCATGCTCAAATTTAACCTATGGCTAGGCGAGCAAGAATGTTTTAGGCAACTGCAACTGAATATGCAATAGAGTGCTTATTGTCCAATGACTTAGAGAGTATATCAAATTAACAAAAAGATGTCAAGTAATTTTACTTAAAAGTGATATTATTTTTTGTTTTTTTCTTGTAAGCAATTATAAAACAATAATTAATAAAAAACTCTAAAACGTTGAATTTTAGAGTTTTTGAAAATTTCTCTATAAGAATTTTATATAATCTTCCCTATCTTCTAATAATATGGCTTTTTTATTGTCATCAACTTTTCCATATAATTCTATTAAATCGCCAGTACGAGCAAAGCTTTGATATTTCCAATTTGAACTATAAATTAAATATTCTTCACCATTTACTTCGCAAGGAACTCTGCGTGGAAATGCCGTACTTGGCAAACCATTGGTAATACGACAAATAATCTTTTTCTTTTCACCTTCAATATTAGGAATTACCTGATGATCAATATCTATAAATCTTATAGTAGAAAGAACACCCTCTTTAATTTGTACACCAGACCAGTTTCTTCCAATAATTTTAAAAAGGTCGCATTCGTCTGAATAAAAATGCTTATGTTTATTGTATTGATACTCTATATGTAACGGCGAAATAGATGTGGCATTCAGCCTATTTTTTATTAAATCAATATTTTTATAAACTTTTTCTAAGTTTTTATTTCCATAAACAACAAAATCTACATCTTTGGTTATATCAAAACCT
>CARBWQ010000225.1 GCA_948949055.1 uncultured Eubacteriales bacterium
GCTACCTTTTTACTTTTGGATCTCTTAGACGATTCTTTTTTATTTTCATTTTTATCCATATTCCCTCCATTATTTTTATAATGTACTACAATGATGAAAAATATTAAAATATCATGTTTTGCCTATTGTTCCAACAAAAATTTTGTTTAAATCTCGTCTTATGTTTTAATTGTCAAATAAGTCATCATGACTAATTTTATTTTACCCCCCACCGAAACAATTTGTCAAACTTTTCAGCGTTTTTTTATTGCATAATACTTAAAAAAATAATAAAAATACACCTCCTTAATATATAACTTTTGAGGTGTATTAATTTAAAATAAAGTTTTTATATTTTTAATAATATTCTTATTAAAATTTTGTTAAATCAAATTACTGAAAAGTTTTAAGCATTTGCAATTTCTCTTAGTTTTTCACATTCTGCCTGAACATCTAATCTTGGGAATAAAATTCCAAGTTCACCAAGAGTTAAACCAACTTTTACGCCCTCGAAATTGTCAAGGTTTTTAAATTCATCAGTTGGATTAAGACCAAGTGCAGTCAAAACTTTTGAACTGCTATTTGGTATAAATGCTGTCGCAAGTTCACTTCCAATTCTAATAGCTTCAAGAAGAAATTTCATTATTGTTTTAAGTCTAGCTTCGCCACCCTCTTCTTTTGCCACTACCCAAGGTTGAACCTTTTGAATGTAGGTATTAGCATATGTGAATATATTGAAAACTGAGGTAATTGCACGAGTCAAATCTAAGTCATTCATATTATTTTTTACAACTTCAACTTCTTTAAGCACACTTTCCATAAATTCCCTATCATCTTCTTCCACTCTCTCTGCTTGTGGAACAATAGAACCAAAGTATTTTTTTACCATACTGAAAGTTCTTGAAACAAGGTTTCCATAATTATTTGAAAGATCGGCATTTATTCTTGTAAGGAAAGCTTCTGTCGAATAGTTGCCATCACTACCAAAAGGAATTTCTCTGTACAAGAAGTATCTTACTGCATCAGCACTATACATTGGGACAAGCACACGTGGATCTGTGCATTCTTTTACTCCTGCCTCCTTACTCTTTGAGAGTTTATCGCCACCAAAAAGAATCCAACCATGAGCGAATATGCGTTTTGGAATAGGAAGATCAAGAGCCATGAGTATGGCAGGCCAAATAATAGAGTGAAATCTTACAATTTCCTTTCCTATAATATGAACATCAGCAGGCCAAAACTTTTTATAATTGCTATCATCTTCGCTAAGGTAACCAAGAGCAGTGATATAGTTTGATAGAGCATCAATCCAAACATAGATAGTGTGTTCTTTATCAAACTCAACAGGCACTCCCCATTTTACAGAAGTTCTTGAAACACAAAGATCATTAAGTCCTGGTTTAATAAAATTATTTATCATCTCATTAACACGGCTAGCAGGTTGAAGAAATTGTGGGTTTGATTTATAAAGGTCTATAAGTTTATCTCCAAATTCTGAGAGTTTAAAGAAATATGATTCTTCTTCTTGGAATTTCACCTCTCTTCCACAATCA
>CARBWQ010000226.1 GCA_948949055.1 uncultured Eubacteriales bacterium
GTGAATATATGAACACTCAAACAGCAAAGGATTTGGCAAAATCAAAAACAAAATTTATGAAAGAGTTTATAGAAATGTATATACAAGAATATAAAGGAGAATTTTAGAAATGGAAATCAATAAGGTTGCAGATAAAGAAGAAATATTGAGAATCTATGATGAAAATCATAATTATTTGGGAAAATCTGAGAAGAGAAGTGTAGTTCATGAAAACAGGCTTTTTCATAATGAAATCGCATTATGGATATTAGATACAGAAAATAAGAAGGTTTTATTACAAAAAAGAAGTCCAAATAAAAAGCAAAATCCAAACAAATATGCTTTGTGCGCTGGACATGTAGTTGGTGATGAAACAATAGAAGAAGCATTGGTAAAAGAAGCAAAGGAAGAAATAGGTGTTGATTTAAATTTGTATGATTATAAACCTCTGACCATTATTAAAAGAACAGAACCTAAAAACTATTGTTTTTCTTATCATTTTTATATTAAGCTAAATTTGCCAATTGAAGCTTTTGTTATTCAAGAGGAAGAACTGAGTGAAGTTAAATATGTTGATTATGAAGAACTGAAAAGTTTGGTAAAAAATAATGATGAAAGTGTGGTTTTTAAATGGAATGAAGCATATAAACAGGTTTTTGCTAAATTAGATGAAATTTTTTATAATAAATAGAAATATTAGGAGATATTTATGCAAAATTTTGGAATGAGCATGTTATGGTTTTGGGTGTGTTATATCATTGTGACTTTGATAGGAATGTTTCATACAATTTTTAATATTACTGTTCTAAAAATGAAGTCAATGAAAGATAGTCCTGGTATGGGCGAGGGATATGAAAAAACCAAGCCATGGCATCCACTATATAATATTGTAATGTTTTCACTCTTTGGCTGGCTCTATATCCGAGGAATTTCAAATCCTAGCATTAATGACGCACTTATTGCTGGTGGGATTTGGGCAGGAATTTGTATTGTATTTGACCTCTTTGGTTGGGTAATAATAAAACATCCTTGGAGCTTGACATTTAAGGAATTTTATCTCGATTATCAGCCATGGATAACTCTTGTTTACATTGCTATTTTTTTAGGACCTTTAATTGGTTATGGTTTTAGTTTGATTTAATATTTTCAAGGAAAGGGTAAAATTTTATGAAATATTCAATTGCTTATGGAAGAAATTTAGATTTAAATAAAATGAAAGAAAAGTGTCCTCACTGTATTTTAGTTGGACAAACTTATTTATATGATTGGCAACTTGCTTTTAGAAAATATATAACGATAGAGCCTTGTAAAGGTCAAAAAGTTCCAGTTGGAGTATTTCAAATTGATGAAATTGCAGAAAAAGAATTAGACAAGGTTGAAGACTTTCCGGTTATGTACAGAAAGGAAATTGTTGAAATAGATTTAAATGGAAAAAAAGAAAAAGCTATTGCTTACGTTATAAATGACACTGTGGCTAAGTATCCAGATGAAGCTTATTTAGAACGTGTATTTAATAGTTATAAATTTTTCAACTTTGATCCAAAA
>CARBWQ010000227.1 GCA_948949055.1 uncultured Eubacteriales bacterium
TACGTTTCATTTCCTCTATACCACCTGATTTTCCAACGTGCAAGCTACGTTTCATAGCTTCTATATCCTTAGTAGAACTACCTTTAAGCAATTCACGTTTCTTAGCACTTATATCACCTGATTTTCCTACGTGTAAACTACGTTTCATTTCCTCTATACCACCTGATTTTCCAACGTGCAAGCTACGTTTCATGGTTTCTATATCCTTAGTAGAACTACCTTTATGCAATTCGAGTTTCTTAGCACTTATATCACCTGATTTTCCTACGTGTAAACTACGTTTCATCTCCTCTATATCACCTGATTTTCCTACGCGCAAGCTACGTTTCATGGTTTCTATATCCTTAGTAGAACTACCTTTATACAATTCACGTTTCTTAGCACTTATATCACTTGATTTTCCAACGCGCAAGCTACGTTTCATCTCTTCTACGTCTTGTCTATATTTTTTTTCAGCCAATATTTTTTCTACTTCTTCACAAATAAAGCAAATCGCCCTGTCAACTATCTCTCTTTGAGCATCGTCATTTGTAATAAAGTCTTTCAAAACATCTCTTGTGCCACCCTTTTCAAGTATTCTAAAAGTATCCAAGAAAACTTTATCAACAACTGGATTATTTGCGTTTTCTTTAACAACACTTATAACAGCTTTTTCCTCGATCTCTCTTACTTTTGGAGTCAACATAGCCTCAATGTCAATAGCATTTTCATATTTTTCATACAATTCTCTCACTTCTTTCGACTGAGCATATAAGACTTTTAACTTTTCTAAATCCTTTATATATTTGCCCTTCCTAAGAACTGATTTATTGATTTTTTCTTCAAGCAACATCTTTTCCTTGCAGTATTTTTTAAAGTTATTATTCAAAACATTTGAAGGAACTACGCCGTCCACCAGCAAATTATACTCTTTTGCCTTTTCTTTAACTAGACGAAAATAATCAGCACGATCCAATGAACTCTTTTTTAACTCATCAGACAAACTAATATACTCGCTATTATTTTTTAGTTTTTTGTTTACTTTTGTAACTATAAAATCAATAAACTCTTGATTTTTATTATTTTTTTTAATTGTTTCGCTGTACATTTTCACCTCACTTTTTATTATACTGCATTCAAAAATTAACCAATAAAAGCATAAATTTTTAATATTTTTCCATTAAATTTTAGAAATATCATCATCAAATTCATCTTCTACTGCGTTTTCATCTTTTGTAGTTGGAGTTTTGTTGCCTTTTGATTTCTTTATGCTATCATCTTTATTAATAGCCTTTTCCACTTCTTCATAAATAATATTTAAAGACATTTCAACCCAAGAGTCATCATTGTTGATACCACCAAAATAACGACCATATTTATGATAGATATCTTCACCCTTCATTGCAGAGATAAAAACTTCTTCTACAATAGGATTATTTCTGTTCTCTTTGACAACAGAGGCAACAATATCATAACCAATACTTTCAATTATTTTTGAATATTTATCTTGTAAACCCCCAGCCTCATTAAGTTTTTTATTT
>CARBWQ010000228.1 GCA_948949055.1 uncultured Eubacteriales bacterium
AGGCTTTGAAATCTTTAAAAAATTTTCTCATTTATATTTTATCCTCCTTTTTATCGAGTATATTGTATAATAATTTACCATAAAAATCAATTAAAATTTATAATTTTGTCACCACTATTTTTGTTTTAATATAATGTTTAAAGAGGTGTGCAAAAATAGAGGAGGATTTTATGCCTTGTAATCTTAATTTTAATCAGTGCAATATGGGTCGCAATTATCCAACGCCAATTTTTACATGCAGAAATATTTTTGTTTCACTTTTTAACAATGCTTCACCAAACTTTATTATTTTACCGGAGATTATTGTGTCTTAATTGTTTTAAAAATTATGCTTTGGCAGAGGGAGGGCAGAAAAGAATGATAAAAATCGCAATTTTTATCATTCGAGCCTTGCTCGATAGCACCTTTTCAAGGTGCTACTTTTCTGCCCAGACCATTGCCGAAAAAAAGCAAAGAATAAACATCTTGATAAAACTTAAAACAAGATGAAAATTATTTCTTTAAACTAAAACTCAAACGACCAATATTTGAATGATAATAACAATGATAAAAATTCTAATAATACCTAAAACAACGTTTTCTTAAAACAAAAAAGTCTAAAAAGGGCATTTTTTCTTGAAAACTTGCATAAACTAAGAATAGACAAGCCAAAAAAAACTCGACAAAGTTATAATTTTTTTATCAAAAAAGGTTGTGTGTTTTTATTTTTTTGGTATATACTATATTTACGAAGGAGGGACATTATCATGGAGGCAAATATAAAAATGGCAAGAGAGAATATGTTGGAATGGTGGGATATATTTAGTGTGAGTGGCAATATTGATGACGCTCGTATGCTTATGCAAGCAATAAGCCTATATGATAAGCTCATACTTGAATTAGATGAAGGGATTGAATTATAAAAGATGGCATCTACAAAAGTTAAAGCCATAGTTATTGGTGGTCAAAATGTCAAAGAAAAGGACAGGCTGGTTTCACTTTTTACTCTTGAAAAAGGGAAAATGTTTGTTTCCATGAGAGGCGTAAGAGGTGATAAAGCAAAGCTCAAATGGGCGAAAGAGATTTTTAGCTTTGGCGAATTTGTCGTGGAAGAAGGCAAAATAAATATTGTTACCGGAGTTGATATCATTGATAACTTTTACGATTTATCAAAGGACATTGATAAATACTATGAAGGTTGTGCAATTTTAGATATTGTATCAAAAGTGATAACAGAGCCAAATCCACCTTTGTTTATAGAGGTAATTAAAGCATTAAAGACATTATGCTATGATAATGTAAAAAAATATTATGTTCTTGATAAATTCTTATTGTCTTTATTTTCTGGAATGGGATATAGATTCTTAAATGATAAATGCTCATCATGTGGAAGTGTTCTTCAACAAAAATATTTTAATTATGAGGTGGGCGAAATCATTTGCGCAGGTTGTGTAAATGCACTTTGCGATAAAGTTTCTGATGCTTGTTATAGCGCGATGAGAATACTTGAAAAAACCGAATATGAAAAACTT
>CARBWQ010000229.1 GCA_948949055.1 uncultured Eubacteriales bacterium
TAAGTGATAAATCTCATCCTGAAAACATTGAAAAGTTTAAAAAATCTTTCCTCTGCCAAAGCGTTTTAAAACCTTTAATGAGAGGCGACTCTATTGACGATCCTGCAAATGAATGGAAAAACTTTAAACATACTTCAAACTATGATGCTAAATTCAAAAATAAAAAAGCTATTGATGCTGCAATCATTTGTAAAAGAGATGATGCTACTGCTCCACTAGGCATTGATTTCTCAAAAGTAATTGATTCTTTCGTTAAGACTGATAAAAATGGCAATTATTACCTTGATGACAATTACGCTATTGATGATGAAATTGCAATGACAGATGCTGTTAACAAAGAATTAAAATCTCTTAAAAACAACAAAAGATTTAAAGATAGTTATGCTAATCCAAATCAATCTTCTCTTGAAGATGAAAATGATATTGAAGATATAATTGATTAATAAAAAAACCTTAGATTTTCTAAGGTTTTTATTTTTAGCTTGATAATTCAACTGCATCAAATTCGGCTGATGGCAATTCTGCAACATCAACTTGATCATTCTCATTGGTGTCATCAGGCGTATCAGCTTCAATATCAAACAAGTCATCTTTGCTTGATGGTTTTTCGTTAACATCATCTCTTGAATTAGATACTGTTCTAGAAGTTGGGTCAATGTCAACTGTTTCACCTGCAAAGAAATCAACTATCTTTTCAACGCCCTCTTTAATTGCATCAACAAGGTTACCACCAAGAGTTGCAGTGATTATTTCTCCTATTCCACTTACTATATCTCCCAAGCCTAAATCTACACTATTAATCTCTGTTGGGGCAATGTATTCATTGCCATTAGTTTCCTTTTTAGTAGTGGCATCTTTTTTCTTTTCAACCTTCTTTTTATTTGTTGAAGATGATTGAGCCTTTTTGGTCGCTGACTTTTTACCCTTACCAGCTGTGCCAACACGAGCCTTCGCAGCAGAACTTATAGTTTGCATTTCCAAAGGTCCTCTCATAGATGCCTTATCTATTTGTTGAAGCACTCTGTTCATTTCCATAACAATCGCCTGTACTTTCACAGGGTCGAGTCCGATACCTTCAAAGCCACCATATTCATCAATGATACGATCAAGCAGGGCTTTATAACTGATATATCTAAACTTTTCATCAATTTCAATGTTCTTGCCTGCCAATAAAGCACGGTATTTTTCAAGTAATTCAAGTCCTACTGGACCTGCTGATTCAAGCTCTTTAAGCATGCTCATAAGATAAATTTGACATGCAGTATCATAAAGTCCACCAGCTACAAGTTCAAAATCAAAGGCATCTTGCATGACAACTGCAAGTTCAGGAACTGCCATATCATCTACTTTAACACCTACATCTACAAGGTGGAAAACCTTGCGAAGTTTTATTCTAAATTCGTCATCATATACATCTACATAGTCGGCAACATGAGAAACAATATATTCATGTCCCAAGAAATCATCAACAAACTCTGAAAGAAATAAAGAAGCCTTGGCTGTGCCAT
>CARBWQ010000230.1 GCA_948949055.1 uncultured Eubacteriales bacterium
TTTTGTTGTAAATTGTGACAAATAATAAGCATTTTGTTTATTTTGAAAATATGTTATAATGGGTTTATTCATGTTTAAAGGAGGGCAATTAAATGAAAATATGTGGTATCATTGTTGAATATAACCCTATGACTAATGGGCATCTATATCATATTCAACAAGCAAAGAAACTGTGTCAGCCTGACTTATTAGTCGCTATCATGTCCGGCAACTTTACGCAAAGAGGTGAACCGGCTATCGTGGATAAATGGCAACGAAGCAAAGCCGCTATCTTAAATGGAGTAGATCTTGTCATCGAATTACCTTTTGTCTTTGCTTGCGAGAGTGCCGATTACTTCGCTCAAGGAGCAATCGAAATTCTCAAAGCCCTGCACACCGATACCATTGTCTTTGGTACTGAAACATTGACACCGCAAATTTTAGATAAACTGCTAGAAAAGCTCCAAACCAAGACCTACCAAACAGATGTCGAACAGTTCATGAAACAAGGCTACAGTTACCCCCAAGCAACAGCTAAGGCTTTTAAAACATATGATATTTTTATGCCTAATGACTTACTGGGACTGGCTTACACCAAGGAAATTGCCAAACAGCAAGCCAACATCAATATCATGACTATTCAGCGTACTAACCACTATCACGATAATATTGAAGGCAGCAGTGCTTCCAGTCTAAGACAACGCCTGCACCATGGACAATCTATTTTGGATTTATCTCCTATGACTTGTGCAGGTTATCTTCATCATAGCGAAGAATTATTTGAACCCCTCTATCAAAAACTCATGTTAACAGATGCCAAAGCGTTAGCTAAAATTCATTTAGTCAGTGAAGGGATTGAAGCTAGGTTAAAAGAAAAAATTCAAACGGCAACTTCGATGGAAGATTTTCTGAATAAAGTTAAAACTCGTCGTTACACATCACCTCGCTTATTACGAACTTTTGTCCATA
The DNA here is from genome assembly GCA_948949055.1 of uncultured Eubacteriales bacterium. Lineage (GTDB taxonomy): Bacteria > Bacillota > Clostridia > Christensenellales > UBA1242 > Caccovivens. The sequence goes on from CARBWQ010000230.1 coordinate 949, forward strand.
TTTTAATCAATGATCAATCAAGTCCCAGAGAAGAACAACATATAGGTTATATTAGAATTCTAGGTGCTAGTCGCAAAGGTCAAAAGGCTTTGCGTCAATTAAAAAAACAAACAAGCCTACCTATCATCAGTAACTTCAAAGATATCGCTCACCCTCATTTAGATTTAGAATTACAAGTTGCTAAGCTCTATGCCCTTGCCTACCCGATAAGCCAAAGACAGCATATCATTCAACAAGAATATGCCAGGCCACCATATCTTGAAGCAAAAGAAAACGTCTGACAACTCATCAGACGTTTTTTAACTTATCCTCTTAAATTAGCATCAAAGTTTTTCTTAATAGCCTCTAAAATGGCTTCCATACTTGTGTTAATCTCTTCATCTTTTAAGGTTTTCTTTTCATCTTGGAAAGTGATTTGCATAGCGATAGATTTATAACCTTCCTCGACGTGTTCACCTTGATAAACGTCGAAGACGCTGCATTTCTTAACAATCGAACGCCCTGCCTTTTTGATGACTTTCAT
>CARBWQ010000231.1 GCA_948949055.1 uncultured Eubacteriales bacterium
CCAGCCCTCCTGCATTTTCATTTAACGCTTCTGCTGAAACACTAGAAGATTTAAATTGCGACAAAAGTTTGCTTATCTCATAGGCGAATGCAATCTTACTTTTCTTGAAGGTAGTAAGCTTATCTTTAACATTTTCAATCGCCTTTTGAGTAAGAAGAAGTACTTCGCCACTAGAAAGAACATCATCAAGCTTTATTCCTAGCTTTCCAAGAAGTTCCATAGAATAACTAGTCAAGTTTGTCACTTTCACATTAAAAAATGCTTTATTAGGAAGCAACTCCAACAACAACCTTTCACTTAAAAGAGAAAACCTATCAGGAACTATGACAACATGGTTAATAAAAATATCGGCATTATCAATAGCCGAAAACATATCTTTGACAGCATCAAGTATTGTAACATTTTGATATAGACTTATTTTCATACCAATATGATAACATAATTAAGCCAAAAATAAAAGTAAAAATAGTCAATAGTTTTTATTATATTATCTTAAATAAATTTGTATTTTTGATATAATGAGAATTAAAAATCGAAGCGAAAAATTAAAATAGATAATTCAAAACCGGTAAATTCACTTTATAGCATTGACACATAAACTTGGAATTCCCCAGATATAGAGCTATTAAAAAAATTAAATACACTTGTCAATAATTACAACGATAATCTTAAAAGTTACACTGAAAACGATGATGAAATTGATAAATAAAAAGAGCGACTATTCGCTCTTTTTTAATCTTTCTTTTCAAGTTTTTTGCGAAGCTCTCCCACTCTATCACATCTTAATTGCAAGTTTAAATTAAGTAATCTTGAATTTTCACTCCTTACTTTTGTCAACTCATCTTTAAGCTTATCATTATCACGCTGACTATTATTGAGTTTTGCAATAGCTCTCCTCAGACTATCATTCGCTTGGTTAAGTCTTGCTTTATAAAGCTCTTCGCTCTCCTCCATAGCATTTCTTTTAACAAGTCTTACCAATCCCATAAATAAAGATTGGACCTCACTATCGGTTAAAGTTTTGCCAGTCCTTTTAAAGGCAATTACATTGTCCGGCTTGATAATTTTGTCATTTTTAACGTTTTTTTCTTCATTTTTCCTGTTTTTTGCTAAAAAATTGCGATATTTATTCTGATACCTCAACATTTGATTGATATCACCACCAGACAAAGTAAGACACGCTTTTCTTACCGAAACGCCTTTTTGAACCATATCATCAATTTCTTTCATAAGGTCCTTTTCCTCTTCGGGAGAGAAATAAGTCACATTAGTTTTGTTATGCAAACTAAGATTTATACCAAGTTTTTCAAGTCTTTTATCATCAGCTTTAAGATTATCAACTTCATGATAATAATAGTTTCTTACACTATTAGGTTTTCTACCATATTTTTGCGCATGACTTGCAAAAGCAAGTTTAAGTGATTTGTTTTTTTCTTTATAATTTTCAACCACTTCAAACAATTCTTTTAC
>CARBWQ010000232.1 GCA_948949055.1 uncultured Eubacteriales bacterium
ACTAATTTTAATATCATTTATATTATTATTAAATGCTCTAACAATACCGTCACTTCGAACAGAAGAATTATCACAAAAGATAAACAAACAATCATTAAGCCTTTCAGTTATGACTTCTCTATATTGTTCGCCTAAAAAATCTGAAAAATAATCTATAATCTTATCCATCTTACCATGGAGTGGATTATATGGATTATCAAAATCTTCATATTTTTTCCAAGCCATCTCTTCTCCTAAAAGTATTTTACTATATTATAGTAAGTTTTTCAAGTCCTATTTTATATTTATTGTATAACTATAACAGCCATAAGGCAAATTAAAGTTTTTCAAAAGGACATCACTGATATTAGTATCTAAATAATTAGGCTCATTATAAGGTGCATGAATGCTCAACATAAACTTAATAGATACACTATCATTTTCATCCAATAACATTTCATAGCTGATTATTTTTAATTTCAAACTTTCTTCAATGCCTTTGCAACTAAAATAAGTGTTTGCCAAGTTATTATCACTAAGCATAAACTCGTCTGCGACAACAACTTCACCGACAAGAGAATCTAGGTCATTTATAAGATTTTCATTTTGATCTAATTCATCAATTCTTTTAATATCAACAACTGTTTTATGGTTTTTATTGTAACTTTCAAGAATAGACTCGCCATTTTGGTCAAAATAATCACCTTTTTCATCTTTATCCACGCAACCAGTCTTAAAGCTATCGAAATTAATAACAAGCTTTGTAATTTCTTCACCACCAAAGATATATAAATCAGTTTTAATTGGACGGCCTAAAAATGTTAATTTTATTTCTTCCTCTTTATCTCTGATACTTTTACGAATACTACTTACATTAATTTCAATGCCCTTTTTTGTTAAACTCAATTCTTTTCCAATCTCTTCATTTTGATTAAGTAACTTATTAATTACGTCAAATACAGATTGATTTATATTATTTTTGTCAAAATCAACACAAATATCTATCATAAGTTTAAGAATTTTGGTTAAATCACCTATCATTGATGTTTGAGAAGTTGATGTTGTTTTAATCTGATTGCTACTATAATTTAAGAGTTCTCCAATTTCATAACTATTATTAAAGAAATGTGATGTCGTCAATAAAGTACTTGGATTATAGAATGAAGAATAAACCAACATCTTTGCGCCAAATCTCTTGGTGTCAATAATTAAATTAATATAATCGGTTGCACCTTTATGACGCCTATATTGCTCAAATGCTTCTTGCGATTCTTGACTTAAAACTAATGATATACGCAAGCTTAAAAATCCGAGTTTATCCCATTCTATATCGTTGTAGTTTTTCTCTTCACCCTTGAAAGCTATAAGAGCAAAAGGATTAAGATTGGCATCAAACTCAATACGATATTTATCTATCTCGATATCTTCATTTCCATCAACAAAAGATAAATCTCCACCTAGATGTATGTTTAGCATATTTTTATCAGGAT
>CARBWQ010000233.1:0-962 GCA_948949055.1 uncultured Eubacteriales bacterium
TCCAAAGTGCAAAATCTAATGGATTAAGTTTCTCTTCATCGTTATCAATGCGATAGCCATTTTGAGCATCTTCAAGGTTTCTATTAGATAAAGCTCCATAACCATGAAATTTTTCTACTGCAAAGTAGACATCTCCCTTTTTAGTAGGATAAGCGAAACCTTTATCAATCAATTTTGATACAAAATTGATAATATTATCTATATTTTCTGTGGCTTTAAGCCAAATATCTGGCTCATCCACTTGGAAATATGACATTTCCTCATTAATTTTTTTCATCATATCACGAGCAAACTGAGCTGAATCTACATTAAGTTCATTTGCTTTTGCAATAATTTTATCATCAATATCGGTGTAATTTCTAGCATAAGTCACTTGATATCCAGCTTTTGAAATTACCTTTCTAATTATATCATAAATCATCGCTTGGTAAAGATGACCTATGTGTGCATTTCCAGAAACAGTAATTCCACAAGCATACATTTTAACCTTACCTTCTTCAAGTGGAATAAACTCTTCCTTTCTTCTAGTTAAAGTATTATAAATTTTAATCATTTTCCCCTCATCATTTAAGCCAAACATTGGCAAAGTAGAACAATGAAATTTGGCTTCTTAAATTATTTTATTCAAAAACTTGCCTAAAATTTCAATTGCATAATCAGTTTCAGGAGAAGTTGCATCTATAAACCTGTCTATATCCTTTAAATAATTGTCAAGTTCTCTATTGCCCTTCTCGGTAAGTTCAATAACCCGACATCGTCTGTCGAGATTGGATTTCTTCACAATTAAACATCCCTCTTTTTCGAGTTGAGAACTCATGAGTGCAAAATTGGTCTTTTGTATTCCAAGTTTTTCAATAATCATACTTATTGAAAGGTTTTCATATAGACGGCTAAAAAATAGTATTTTCATTTTTAAAATACCATTCTTGCTATTTTTCTTCATAAGATTTTCAAGTAAAGAT
>CARBWQ010000233.1:972-1463 GCA_948949055.1 uncultured Eubacteriales bacterium
CTTGCTCTTTTCATAATTACTCTCTTGTTTACATTTTATAATTGAAATAAATTTCTTAGCGATAAAAGCCTCGATTTTTATCTCTTCTTGTTTTTTATAAGCACTTACAAAGTAGCAGTAAGTGATTAAACATTTATAGTATATAAAAAAAATTTTTTAATTGCAAGTGTTTTTTAGTTGATTTTTAATGTTAATTGATATTAAAATATAAATATGCAAATTGAAGGACCTATTGAAGAAATCATATATAGAAATGAACAAAATGGTTATACCGTTTTTATTTTGGACTTTAACACCACTCCTGTCGCTTGTGTAGGAAAACTAGTTAATGCAAGTATTGGAGAAAATTTAGCTCTTGAAGGCGAATATGTAAATAATGCAAAATATGGCTATCAATTTTCATTTAACTCTTATGAAGTAGTTTTGCCAACTTCACTTGCAGGAATTGAACGTTATCTTTCTTCTGGTCTAATTAAAGGCGTAGGACCAGC
>CARBWQ010000234.1 GCA_948949055.1 uncultured Eubacteriales bacterium
GGTTTGAATAAAGGAGGCCATTTTGAATAATAAAGAAAAGACAAAGGATAAAAAATCAAGAACTTCACTACTTTGGCTACTTATTGTGGCATTCATTGCAGTAAGCCTTTTGCTTTTTTGTCAATTTTATTTTGGTGATGCTATAAGCAGTAAAACTACATTTTATTCTAATACCCATATAAACGGCGTTGACGTTTCCGGGCTTACAAAAAAGCAGGCAAACAATATCCTAATTACAAACATGACTGACAACAAAGAAAAGTTAAATATAATTCTAAAAAGTGAGGACAAAACATGGGTTATAGAAGGTAATGATCTGGGTTTTATAGGGAATTTAGAACCAACTCTTGATGAGGTTATTGTATATGGTCATGAAGGAAATATATTCAATAAAAAGAAAATAGAAAAAAAGATTAAACAAGAAGGTCTTTATGTGAATGTGCCATTTGAGAACATTTATTCTGGAATGGATGAAAAACTTGAAAATATAATAAGTGAAATTGAAAGCAAACCTAAATCTGCTGGAATAAATTTTGATCCAAATGCTCAAATAATGTTCACTCAGGCAAATTCAGTTGCTGGAAAAATTGTAGATAGAGATGCTTTAAAAAGTGAAATATCTAGTGCTATAACAACTGGTGCAATAGAAGAAATAGAAATTCCTATCATTGAGATTTTCCCACAAGATGACTTCAATGAAATAATTGACAAAATATCTTTACGTTCAACCTTTTCTACCAACTACTCCTCTTCTTCAAGTGATAGAAAAAATAATGTAAAGCTTGCTCTTTCTAAGTTCAACGGATTGATCGTTGAACCTGATGAAGAAATCTCTTTCAATAAAATTACAGGGCCTAGAACAAAAGAAAATGGTTATAAGACAGCTAAAATTATTATAGGTGGCAAATATGTTGATGGAGTTGGTGGTGGTGTGTGTCAAGCATCTACAACTCTATATAATGCTCTCATTCGTTCTGATATTGACATCTTACAGGTAAATCATCACACCCTTCCTGCCTCTTATGTTCCACTCTCCTTTGACGCTATGGTGAGCGAAGGCTATGCAGATTTAAAATTTAAAAACAACTTAGATACTCCTATTTTCATTAAAACAATTTGTGATGAAACAACGGCTACCGTTGAAATTTATGGAGAACCACTTGAAGAAGGCGTTTCTATTAGAACTAAGGCAGAACTTGTCAAAGTTTTACCACATGGTGGAGATGATATTATTACTGACTATAATGGTCAATATGAAGATAAAGTATTATACAAAGGCGAATATTATAGACTCAAATATCCACAAGAAGGCTATGAATCGAAGGGATATATTGAATATGTAAAGAATGGAGAAGTAATAAAAAATAAGGAGATTCGACATGATAAAAATCTTCCTCAAAATGGAATTATAGTAGAAGGTTCAGATTCTCTTGAAGAAGG
>CARBWQ010000235.1 GCA_948949055.1 uncultured Eubacteriales bacterium
CTTATTCCTTCATTATACTCGGGGGGGGGAATTTGTCAAGTCTTTTTTTTAATTACCCAACAGTTATTTAAATTAAAAACTTTAACAACCTAATCAAAACAACTTTTAATAAGAAAACACTCACTTATTCGCGCCAAACTTGGGGCAAAAAAAAGCGAAGCCTTGCTTCGCAAATTTCACATTCTTTCGTAATCTAAATCATCAATCATTGATGTATCTTGACCACTGAGTTTATCAATTTCAACTGAATTAACTACATATTTGCCTTTTTCACCATTTTTAACATAATTAATAAATGTATCAATTATTTTACTTGGATCAGCTTTCATTTCTTCCATTTCTTTATCTGATACTTTAATATAAATATCATTAGTGTGCAGGAAATCTTCATAACTATAAGTAGTTACTGGACGCATAACAGTTGTAGAGCCACCATTACCATTAGGAATAATCATTGGTTGCATAACTGTTGTTGTATGGACATAGTCATTATGATTTTTCATTTGGAATGAAATTGTGTTATCGTCTTCATTAAATTGCAAATTGCCAAGAGAAACAACCATTCCATTTTTAAAGTCATAACCATCAATAGGCGACTCAGATATTTCTTTAAGAGTATCATTCAAAGCTTTAATATTGCTCACCTGCATTAAATCAAACTCTCTCATTTCTTCCGATTGGATAGCATTTCCAAGGGCCTCTACAACCTCATGTTTTTTTAACTCATCAACTCCATCAAAAATGTCATCATTTAAAGTATAACTCATTTTTACTATTGCTTTATTTTGACCTTGATTATATTTTGCAACACCACTGATATCTACATCAAGATTATCTTCATCTACTCTTGTAAAATCAGCACCAAGGAAGGCAAAGTCGTTAAATTCAGTATCAATCACCTCTTGAACTACACTGCTATTATTTAAAGCATAAATTGCACTTTTATCAAAATTAACAGAAGCTTTTGCAAGCTTTGAAGTGCATGCAGTAAAAATTGAAGCTCCCATTACTAATATAGCACCTGCTACAAACAATCTTCTTTTTCCACTCTTACTTTTCAACATAATCTTTTCTCCTTACAAATCCATTTCATCAACAGCCGACTCGAAATCAATTTTATCAAGAAGGTCTGCATTATCATAAGTCACATCATTAGTATATATACGTTCTACTTTCATAAAACTATCATCGCCATTTTCAATGGTTTGACTACAAATATCATAAATAGAATTAGGATCTTGTTTTATCCTTTCATACTCTTCTTCACTGAAAGTAAAACTATATTGTTCCATAGTCATAAATGTGCCCTCTTGAACATGTCTATAAAGAGCCCTACCTGCACTATAATAAGCTAAATATCCAACGCCAAAGCCATAATATGGAATAAAAATCCCGTTTGGACG
>CARBWQ010000236.1 GCA_948949055.1 uncultured Eubacteriales bacterium
GGTGATGACCTTAATAAGATTATTAAAGACCTTTCAGGGATTATGGTTGAAAAGTTTAGTAATGAACTTGCTAGAATTAATGAAAGCTTCAAGCTTACATTTAGAGAACTTTTTGGTGGTGGAACTGCAAAACTTGCACTTTCAGATGAAAATGATCCATTAGAGTCAGGTGTAGAGATATTTGCTCAACCTCCTGGAAAGAAAATTCAAAATATGACCTTACTTTCTGGTGGAGAGAAGTCACTTACAGCTATGGCAGTTATATTCGCTATACTTAGAATTAAACCTCTTCCATTCTGCTTGTTTGACGAAGTTGAGGCTGCTCTTGACGATTCAAACGTTGAAATTGTTGATAAATATCTTAAAAAATTATCTACTGATACTCAGTTTATTCTTATTACTCACAAGAAACCAACTATGGAATACGCTAATGCTTTATTTGGTGTAACTATGGAAGAAAAAGGTGTGTCAAAAATTGTATCAGTATTATTATCAGATGCTATTAAGCATGCTCAGGAGGCGTAAATGGGAATTTTTAAAAAAATCGGAAACGCACTAAGGAAAACAAGAGAGGCGATAGCACGAAAGATAGACGCTCTTCTTAGTCATGGTGAGCTTGATGATGATTTCTATGATGAATTAACTGATATTCTTATATCTTGTGATATAGGTGTTAGAACTAGTATGGAAATTGTTGATAGTTTAAGAATAAGAGCTAGAAAAAATAAGCTCAGAACTCCTGATGATGTCAAAAATGAACTTAAAAGCATTATAAAAGAAGAATTCTCAGAGGTTGAGCCTATTGACATTTCTTATCCTGCAATTATAACAATAGTAGGTGTTAATGGCGTAGGAAAAACTACAACAATAGGTAAACTTTCTCGATATTTTAAGAATGAAAAGAAAGAGGTTACCCTTGTAGCAGGTGATACATTTAGAGCTGCTGCTTCTAATCAATTAAATGAGTGGGCAGAGCGAACGAAAACTCGTATTATCAAACATGCAGAAGGTGCAGATGCAGCTGCTGTTGTTTATGATGGAATTTCAAGTGCAAAAGCTAAAAAAACAGACGTTCTATTGGTCGATACTGCTGGAAGACTTCACACAAAGACTAATTTAATGGAAGAGCTTAAAAAAATTGATAGAGTAATCAATAGAGAATATCCAGAAGCAAACAAGTATACATTAATTGTTTTAGATGCTACTACTGGTCAAAATGCGCTTAACCAAATTAATGCTTTTAATGATTTTGTAAATATTGATGGTATCATACTCACTAAACTAGATGGTACTGCCAAAGGTGGTGTGGTTATAGCGATTGAAAAAGAATATCATTTGCCAGTGGTTTATATTGGTGTTGGTGAAGGCGAAAATGACCTTGAAAAATTCGATTAT
>CARBWQ010000237.1 GCA_948949055.1 uncultured Eubacteriales bacterium
CATTTATAGGAACAAATGCTGATGGCAGTAATGTTAATATCGGCTCAAATATGGAATTTGAATTTGGAGCACCACTTCCTACTCTTGAACATTCAACTGATAAATATTTCTATGGTTGGAATATTGTAAGTGACAGCGAAACTCAGGATGCTACAATTTATAACAATGCTATATTTGACGTAGAAGACACCACTGTTACTTTAACTCCAAACTGGGGATCACAACAATTCCAAACTTATACTATTAATGTAGCTTATAAGCCTGGTTCAGATATAATCGACCAAGTAACTTATAATACAAGAGATCAAGAGTTCGTATATGCAAGAACAAGAGCTAACTATACAATTGTAGGCATTAATTTTAAAGGTCAAGTTTATAGTTATAGTGAAGCAGAAGGTAAATTCATTGGTCTTGGCGAAGCAATCGCAAGAGATGGTGGAGAAACAACTGATGCAACAGCAGTTTGGGCTTGCAAGTATGGTTCATTCACATTCAATATCGCTGGTGTAGCTTACTACTATGACGAAAGCGCAAATGAATCAACTTATTGGTCTGTATATGGAGATAGAGATGGCAAAAAGACCGAAATTCTTGAAGAAGGCGTATATGCTATATTCAGAGATGGTCAAGACGAAGACGAATATGATTTAACTGATAATATGTATGACATATTTATTGCACAAAGATATAGCAATATCAGAACTTTCGAAGAAGAACCTCTTACTTTCGCTAACCAAATCAGAATTTCTGTTGGTGGTAGCTATACAGAAGAGTATAACTTGTCTGGACCAAGCGTATCATTTGCTCATGTTTTAACTTTCCTTGAAGAGCCTGGCCAATATGGTACTCTTACTGGAAATGAAATTATTACAATTGAATTTGTTTATGAATTATAATTTAGAAAAGTCCTTTGCTTAAATGCAAAGGACTTTTTTTTAATTTGTCATTATAAAGATGATAAAGTTTAGTTTGCAGGTTAATTAAAATTTTGAAATGCTTTTCATTATTTCTATTTTGAAAAACACTTTCTTATTTTTTATTTTTCATTTGGTAAATTTCTTTGCACATTTTAATTATTTATGTTATCATAATACTATGAAAATAGTTAAAGCAACTTATAAAACAAGCGTTGTTAACAAAAAAAATATAATTGATGATGGAGTGCCAGAGTTTGCATTTGTCGGTCGAAGTAATGTTGGAAAGTCGTCACTAATTAATTGTTTAGTGGGTGTAAAAGGGCTTGCCAAGACTTCATCAACACCAGGCAAGACCAAGATGATAAACTATTTTGACATCAATGAAAGTTTTAGATTTGTGGATTTACCAGGATATGGATTTGCAAAAGTTGGCAAGGGTCAGTTTGATGTTTGGTCGTCAATTTTAGGAGATTATTT
>CARBWQ010000238.1 GCA_948949055.1 uncultured Eubacteriales bacterium
CTAAGACAGAATTGTTCTGTCTTTTTTTAAACAAAAAAAGCTTAAAATTTTAAGCTTTTTTATTATATTAAATTAATAATACTCAACTTTCAAACAAATCAAATTACCCTGCTTTATATATCCATTTAATAAGATTTAAGCATTATAAAATTATTTTAATTTAATTTTAAAGGAATTTTTCATCAAGATCTCCAACAATCTCATCATCAACTTGTTCAAATATATCCTTCTTGCCATTAGATGAAATAACAGTTGAAGCTCCTAAATTGTATTTGCCTTCTTTTTTCAGCTTTATACCTTCTTTTATTTCTTCTGCGCCTATATCCGATATTTTCCCAAAGACTTTTCTTGATAAAATAAAATATATCAAATTCAAAGCACTTCCACAAAGCGCCAAAATTGAAGCAGTCACTTTTATATTATTTCTTTTATCTAAACGAGCTTGAAATTCGACATTTTCTTCCCTCTCTTCTTCAATCATACTCTTAACATAATCATCAGATGAAAGATTTTTTAATTGTTCATCTCTCTCAGAATCAGATATCTCACCAAGTTCGTACTTTTCAATCACGCTTTTCATATCTTCATTATTTCTTTCAATATAAGTTTCTGTCAATCTATAATCATTATAAATGCTATTTAGTTGCTTACTTGCATCAACTTGTAAAGCAATTGACGCAGAAAAGAATGATATTGCAATTAAAAGTGGAGAACCACCTGCAATCATTTTAAAAATCCCTTTGACAATTTTTACATTTCCTTTTTTCATAGTTTCATTTTTTTTCATGAAAATATCTCCTTTTATAAACTATCTTCATCAAGTTCTGGAATAATTTCTTCTCCATCTTCTTTGTAAGCGCTATTCACCATTGTTCCACCTACAACACCTACTGCACCAGTCAAAGCTGGACGCTTGGTTAAATCATTTTTTAGCGACTTTGCAAATGTATCTTTAAAGCCATCTCCAACATTTTTTGCTCCATCTTTAAATAAATTTGCAAACTTATCGAAAGCCTCATAATAGAAGGCCGACGAGATGAATGATGCAAAAATTCCAAAAATAAATACTCCAAGTCCCCAGCCTAACTTTAAGTTCGCTTGTTTTAATAATGGTTTAAACTCAGCATTTTCCTCTCTATTCTCATTTATCAAATCTTCTTTATATTGTTTTGATGAATAATATTCAAGTTTTTTTATAAATTCATCGTTTGAAATTTCACTGTTTAAATTTTTGTTATATAAATCATCTAAATCATTTTCAGATCTTTCAGCAAAAATTTCGGTTGCAGAATAGTTATCTAGTACATCGACTTTATTCTGAGCACCATCTACAACAAGGCCTATACCTGT
>CARBWQ010000239.1 GCA_948949055.1 uncultured Eubacteriales bacterium
ATAAATAATACAAATCCCAACAGACCAGGACCAATGACAGGTAATCCTGTGAATGGGATTTGTGAAAAAGTACTTATTGAAACAACTAAGGTATTTGATGCCTGTGTTTCTCAAACAACAGAAACTGGAATAGTACTTCCTTTAACCGGTTTTAATCCAGCGAATCCTGCACTTCCTTTGACTTACATCTCTGCTCAAAATCAAGTAGGAAATGAGCCAACTGTAAGTGACCTTGTGATTGACCGAATTGATAACTCGCCAAATTACGCTAATGTATCAATGACTATTACAATTCCAGTAACAGTTACCTATCGTGATGCTAATGGTGTAATTGGCACAGCTAGTTCAAGTATAACAGTTCAAAAATGCAGTATGCTCTTTGTACCTCAACCATCACTATCACCAGTAGATATTAAAGTAAATGCAATCTTTTCAAGTCAAATAGGTACATTTACACCTGAAAATATATTTACTGTGACCGGCTGTTTACAAATTTTAATTAAAGTAACAGCAGTGGTTGATTTGCTAATCCCATCTTATGGATACCCAGTAATTCCACCATGCCAAGCATGCCAAAGTGGAAATGTATGCCCTGGACTTGATGACCTGCCATTATATCCAACAGCAGCATCAATAACAAGAGTATAACTATTAAAATTAATAAAAAAACACGAAAATTATATAAAAAATCGTGTTTTTTTATTGTTTTTATGGTTTATTAACAATATTATTTAATTTTTACTCTTTTTTATAGACTACGAAAAGCATCATTAATTATTTTATTTATATCATTATTTTTAATATTTTCTCCATTTAAATGCAACAAATATTCAATATTTCCACTCTTGCCTTTAATTGGCGAATAAGTCACATCAGAAAGATTAAAATTGTACATTTCTAATTCACAATTTAATTCCTTTAAGAGATTTCTATGTACAATTTTATCTTTGATTACGCCTTTATATTTAGAGGCAATCTGTTTTCCACATTCAAATTGAGGTTTAAATAGCAAAATACACTCAATTTTTCCAAATAATTCATTAATTTTAGGCAAAATATGTTTAAGAGATATAAAAGATAAATCTCCAATTATAATTTGAGCATCTTTAACTTCATCAATAGTTATGCTTCTAATATCTCTTCCTTCCATATTGACAACACGACTATCACCTTTAAGCTTACTATCAAGCTCTCCTTTACCGACATCGATAGAATAAACTTTTTTTGCTCCATGTTCAAGTGCCACTTGGGTAAAACCACCAGTTGAATCACCAACATCTACAACTACTTTTTTATCAAAAGAAAAATAAAAAGTTTCAATAG
>CARBWQ010000240.1 GCA_948949055.1 uncultured Eubacteriales bacterium
GAGATTTTATTATGTTTAAAAGAATTGCAGTATTTTGTATTATGTTATGCGTACTATCTACTATATTTTGTACTAGTATTCAAACTTATGCTTCTGCCGAAGAAAGTATAGATTTAAGTAGTAAAAGTGCTTGCCTAGTAGATTATTCTTCTGGAAGTATTCTTTATGAAAAAGATGCAGATAAACATCTTCCAATAGCAAGTATGGTCAAGATGATGACAATACTCATTACTCTTGAAGAGATTGATAACGGAAATTTAACAGAAGATACATTAATCACGACTACTGAAAATGCTTCTGGAATGGGTGGAAGTCAAATTTTCATTGATCCATTTGTTGAATACAAAGCAGGTGAATTATTGAAAGGTGTAATAATTGCCTCAGCTAATGATGCCTCAGTTGCTCTTGCAGAGCATATTTCTGGAAGTGAAAAAAGCTTTGTTGCAAGAATGAATGAAAAGGCAAAAGAGCTGGGTATGAACAATACAAATTATTCAAATTGTACTGGACTGCCTGCACCTGAACAATACTCATGTGCGAGAGATTGTGCTGTTGTTTTAAAAGAGGTTACAGGACATGAAATTTATCACAAATATAGTACAATTTGGATGGACGAAATCGTTCACCCATCTGGCAGAAAAACTGAGATAGTCAACACAAATCGTTTAGTAAAATATTATGACGGATGTGATAGTGGAAAAACTGGTTCAACAAATGAGGCTGGATGTTGCCTTTCTGCTTCTGCAAAACGCAACAATATGAGATTAATATCAGTTATTATTGGAGCTCAAAACAGCAAGACAAGATTTAATGAATGCTCAAAACTTTTCAACTATGGATTTGCCAACTTTGAAAATAGAGAAATCCTTTCAGCTGACCAAGCATTATTCAACATTCAAGTAAACAAAGGTAAAGTAGCTCAAACTGAAATTTTTGCACAAGAAGCTTTTTCAGTTGTAGTTAAAAAGGGTGATAAGTCAAGTTATGATGTAACCTATGAAAATCCTTCAAAAATTACTGCTCCAATGACAAAAGGTGAGTGTGTTGGAAAAGCTATTATTTCAAAAGATGGAAATGTAATAAAAGAGGTAAATTTGGTCCTTAATAACAACTTAGATAAAGTATCTTTAAAAGATTGCTTTGATAAGATTGTCGTTGGCTGGTAAGAAAAAGATGTCATCAATTTTGATGACATTTTTTTATGAATGCAAGAACAACATGAATGAAATGAGTGTTTTCTTTTTGCCTAGTAAATTATTAAAAAATCTTGATTTTTTTATTTTTATATAGTATAATTTATTTAGATTATGCT
>CARBWQ010000241.1 GCA_948949055.1 uncultured Eubacteriales bacterium
TATAATCTAATCACAATAAACAAATTGACGAATATAAATATTAATGCTATAATAAATAATACTTTTATTGCTTAATGCAAAATGGAGAATGATAATGAAAGTACTTGAACTTAACAATGTAAAAAAGAATTATAAACTTGATAATAAGGAAAATTTCACTGCCTTATCAAATATAAATATTACTTTTGACAAAGGCGAACTTGTTTCTATCATAGGTGAAAGTGGAAGTGGCAAAAGCACCCTTATGAATTTAATTGGTGGACTTGATTCAGATTATCAAGGAGAAATTAAAATAAGTGGGCAAGATTTAAAGAATTTTAAACAAAAAGAACTTGATGATTACCGTAAGAAAAAAATAGGTTTCGTGTTTCAGTCTTTCAATCTTATTCCTCACCTTAGCGTTCTTGAAAATGTTACGATTGGCCTAACCCTGTCCAATATTAAAGAACATGTAAAAACAGAAAAAGCAATAGATATTCTCACTCGATTAGGTCTTAAAGACCAGATAAAAAAGAAGCCAACACAGCTCTCAGGTGGTCAAAAACAAAGAGTTGCTATTGCAAGAGCTTTAATAAACGATCCTGACATTATTTTAGCAGATGAACCTACTGGTGCTTTGGATAGCACAACTACCCTACAAATTCTTGATATATTAAAAGAAATTGCAGATGATGGCAAGCTTGTAATTATGGTTACGCACTCAGAAAAAGTAGCCAAAATTTCATCTAGAATTATAGAAATTTCAGATGGGAAAATTGTAAGAGATGAGCAAAATCAAAATTACACAAAATCACAAGAAAAATTAATACAAATAGAAAACAACAAAACCGAAAAATCAAAAGAAGGCCATTTATCACTTATTTCAGCATTTAAACTTTCACTACATAACATGTGGGCAAGCAAAATTAAAAACTTTTTAATGGCACTTGGTGTTTCAATTTCACTTATCTCTCTTATTTTAATGCTTTCTTTTGGAGCCGGCTTAACAGGATACATTTCAGACCAAGCCTCTGCTTATGCCGATCCAAAAGTAGTTACAATTACCCAAAAAGGAGCATCTTCCATTACATCACCAAAACTCTTTACTGATGAAGAGATTGATAATTTAGTATTAGATATAAACGAGCATCTTAAAGACCAAAATAGTGATTTTAAAGTAAAATCAAAAAAAGATGATGAATTTAATAGCAATTTATCTTATGGTTTCAATATGCTTACAAGTTTTGGCGATGCCAGCAGTTCATTTGTAAAAATTTCCTACACGCCTGAAATAACAGATGAAAATCCAGAGTC
>CARBWQ010000242.1 GCA_948949055.1 uncultured Eubacteriales bacterium
TTTTTAAAAAATCTAAAAATTTTAAATATATATTTAAAATTGAAATTTTTTTGATACTTAACTGCTTTTTCAGAAATTCTTTACAACCTTTTTCAAACAAATTACGAATTGCCCAAATATCTTTAAGTGGAATGTCTTTTCCACAAGTTTCTGTTTTTTCTTTTATGTTTTCTATAATTTTTCTTGAATACTTATTATCCCTCAATTTCTCAGACAATTGCCCTGCAAAAGCAAAAAGTAATTTTTGTATATCATCATAATTTTTTGTTTTCTCAAAAAGAGCTTCAAGTTCATCTTTTGTAAATATTACATAATCCTTATATTTTATATTATTTGGTAAGAAGAGTCCTTGTTCTTTAAACAAAAATTCGTCAATTAGCTCTTTGTAACGTTTGCTTGTTTTAATTTTTAAAATATTTGATTTTTGTTTATTACAATTATAAAACATGCTATTTTTATCAAGAACTTCAAACTTTTCACCAACAACCTCTTTTGCAATTTCTTCATAAGTATATTGTGACACTTCATTAGTTTCAAGGTCAGGCAAAACGGCAGAAATATATTGTAAAAAAAGTTTATTTGGACCAATAATCAAGAAATCAACTGTTGAATCAAATTTCTTCATTTGATAAATAAGATATGAAATTCTGTGTAGTGCCACTGTGGTTTTACCACTTCCTGCAATTCCTTGAATTATCATATTTTTACGAGGTGCACGAATTATTCTATTTTGCTGAGTTTGAATCGTTGCAATGATAGATTTCAATCTTTTATCTGAATTATTGTTTAAATAAGGTTTTAGCAATTCATCATTTGTCATTAAATCGCTATCTGATATAGATTGAAGTTTACCATCTTCTATCACTATTTGCCTTTTCAATTTAAGCTCGCCAGTTTTTACCCCCTCAGGAGAGTTATAACTTACATGGCCAATTTCAGAATCGTAATAAAGTGTTGAAATAGGAGCCCTCCAATCTATAACCAAAAAATCATTTTTTTCATCTACAAATCCAACTTTACCCAAATACAACTCTTCATCTTTCTCTTCTTTTGAATCATAATATTTGAGTTTAGCAAAATAAGGACCCTCGATATGGTTATCGATATTTAAAATTTCTCTATTATACGCCTTAAATAAAGTTTGAAATATTTCTGGCTGTAATTTTTCCCCATTCAATTTTTCAAGTTTATCTACTAAACTTTTTCGCCTTAACCTAAGTTTATCCTTAGTTTCTTTTAGACAAAACTGTTCAAGTTCAAAGTCGGACATTGCTTT
>CARBWQ010000243.1 GCA_948949055.1 uncultured Eubacteriales bacterium
CAAGTAGAAATTGAAACAAATCGTAGAATACGCAATTATGACGATCAAGAAAAGGAAAATGAAATAAACCATATAAAAAATAAAGAACAAAATGAACAAAAAATTGCTGATGTTGTAGCAGATAAACTTGGGTTAAAGCCTAAACAAAAAGAAATAACTGATAATTCAACTGATTTTACATTTACTTTCAAACCAGAAAAACCAGCCGTTGTTTCTCATAGAAAAAAGTTTGAACTTACAGATGACATTTTCACAGTGCTTTATAAATTAAGTGAAGGTAATCCAGGAGCAATAAATGTTCTTTCAAAAATCTTGAATGGTAACATGACAAAGGATATGGACGAAAAGTTAAAAGCCCAACAGGTTATGAAAAATATGCTGAAACTCCTCTCCTTTGACGATATGAATATTCGTGGATCACAAATTTGGATTCTATATAAAAACATTTATGGAATTGATTGCGATATATTCGATAAAGATGATCAAGCTAAGTTTAATACTCTTACAGAAAAGATCTATAACCACGACAAAGAAGTTGTAGACAAAATTAATGATTATTCTAAAAAGCATCACCTTAAAGACAAGGCTGTAATTTCTGGTGCAAGTTACATTATTGCAAATGGTAATGATGCAACTTCACTCTATTTTGATGAAAGTGAATTTGAACCAATTGTGAAAAAAGAAATTCCTGATCTTCAAATGGCAAAACCTAAAAAGTCACTCATTCAGAAACTTAAAGGGCTTATATTCAAAGGCACTAAAAATGCAAACAACGAAAATAATAATGATGATGAAATTGAAAGAAACTAGAAAAAAAAGACTGACGTGAAGTCAGTCTTTTTTAATAAGTTAAATGATCAAAATAGTTATCATCTTTATCTTTTGATTCAAAGAAATCTTTATAAACACCTGCAAACTTTTTCAGTGCAACTTTAAATGGTGCAAAAATTTTATAAAATCCCTCTTTTACACTATTAATTTTAGCATCTTTTTCAGTTTTATTTTCTTTTTGATTCATGACTATCAAACCCTCCAATTGGAAATAAATTAATATTTTACCTTAGATAACCAAAATATAATTTAAGCTAGAAAGATAGAAATCTAGATAAAATACTTTAATTTTTTGCATTTTTTATCTTAAACGACTACAATTATACCATAAATTATAATTATGTCAATAGCAGTCGACAAAATAAAACAAGCTTAATTATTTCCTAAAAAGAAAAAAGAGGATAAGCCCTCTTTTTAAAATCTATC
>CARBWQ010000244.1 GCA_948949055.1 uncultured Eubacteriales bacterium
TTTTGCTAGTCATGATGACTAGCAATTATTTATATAGATTAAATGATTTATTGGTTTCTGTGAAAGTGTAAAGCTTGGTTGTTTTTACATTATCAATTTTGATAGTCTTGTCAGTTTCTTGAATAATTCCACTGTTTAGAAGCTTTTTTCTGAAATTTCGTCTATCAAGTTTTATATTCAATATTTTTTCGTAAGTTGTTTGTAGTTGTGGCAGAGTAAAGGTGTTTGGAAAGAGCTTTTTCATTATATTTGAGGTAAATATCTCTTGTTTTAGTGTAGAAATTGCTTTATCTAGTATTATTTCGTGGTCATAACCGAGTTCAGGCACTTTATCTATTTCAAACCAGTCAGCATCTGATGCCTTTTCTGTCTTTTTAAAGCTCTCTATTATGCTTGCGTCACTTACTCCAATATAACCTATTGCAATCATTCTTTTTAGTGGAGAACGATTAGGGTCGGTGAAAACATCAAACATCTTAAAGTCGATGTTTTTTATGTTAGTTTTTTCTTGAAGTTCTCTTTTCATGGCCTCTTCACCAGTTTCGTTATTATAGGCACAGCCTCCAACCAATATCCATTTTCCAAGGAAAGGTTGATTTTTTCGCTTAATCAAAAGTACTTTAAACTTGCCTTTATCAACTGTGAAAAGTGCTAAAACTACATGTAAACCTTGATTGTCATATCTAGGATCATTTAAATTCATATTGACTCCTTGTTTTTATAATAGTGTATTTATTACGCATTTGTCAATAGTTTTTACAAATTTTTTAAAAATTATAAAAGAAAAATGAAAAAGTTTATATGGCTATTGACTTATTTTTAGTTTATAGTATAATTATTATATAATTAAATAAGCGAAATATTGTACATTAAGCTTGTACAAATGAAAGATATTTTGTTCTATTTAAAATATATGGGGGGAATATGAGATATTTTGATTTTATTGTTGGTAAAGTTCAAGACAAAATATATAAAGATGAAGATTTGTCTGAAATGATGGCTGGACATCGCCAAAGTCAATTAGAATATAGACATTATTTTAATTTAAGATTAAATGCAATGAATAGACTTGGTGATTTAAATTTAAACTCTATTGAAGCGATTCAAGAAGAGTATAAAAAATGCCCAGAAAAGATAAAGCGTTATGAAGAGAAAATTAAAAAATCTACTGAGGATATAAGAACTGAGTTTTATAATTTAAGAATTGCACAATTAAAGAATTATCAAGAAAGACTTAAAGATATCATTG
>CARBWQ010000245.1 GCA_948949055.1 uncultured Eubacteriales bacterium
AATTTATTTAATGCACAACTAAGCCCAAAAGATGAGCCTAGTGCATCACAATCAGGAGAAATGTGAGTAAAAATCGCTGCTGATTTTGATTTTTTTATAATTTTTCCAATTTTTTTTAAACTATTCATTTTTTTCTCTTTTATTTATCTTCAATATTTAAACTTTTTAAAATCTCGTTGATCCTGACAGTTGCTTGTGTACCTTTATCAATTACAAACTGTAATTTTGGCATGTGAGGCATGTTTACCATGTCAGCAAGTTCCTTCTTAATAAAACCTTCTGATTTTTCTAGTACTTTAATTATTTCTTCAAGTTCATTATCATTCTGTGAATCTAATGCGACTTTGACCTTGCAATATCTAAAATCTGGTGTTACATTAACTTCACTAATATATAAAAGTGGATCAATTCTAGGGTCATTCATTTTATTTTGAATTATATCTGAAATGCACCTTTGAAGTTCACTGTTGGCTCGTTCGAATCTTACTGACATAGCATAATCTCCTTTTTAATTATCTTTTTATTGCAACTTTGGCAAAGAATTCTATTATATCGCCTTCTTTAAAGTCTATATTGTCTTTAAGTTTAATACCACATTCGAATCCTTTAACAACTTCTGCTTTTTCATCTTTAACGATTTTAAGTGATTCAACAGTTGTTTTACCAATTTCTTCATTGCCACGTTTAACAACAGCAATAGAATTTCTTGTTGCCTTACCGTCTTTTATATAACTTCCTGCAACTTTGCCTGCCGTTGAAAGCTTAAATACCATACGGATCTCAGCATTGCCAATATATTGTTCTTCATATTTTATGCTAAGCATACCAGTAATGGCAGCTGTAATGTCATCTACAATTTCATAGATAACTTTATAATCTTTGAGTTCAACTTTCAATGAATCTGCCATTGTTTTAACCTTGGCAGGAGTTTTTGTGTTAAAGCAAATAATAACTGAGCCTGTTGTTTGGGCAAGTACAATATCACTTTCACTAACTGCACCAGCACCTGAGTGTATAATATTCACTTTTGCTTCTTCATTTCTTATTTCAAGAAGTGTTGCTTTAATTGCTTCAACAGAACCCATTGTGTCTGCTTTCAATATGATATTAAGGTTTTTTAGGTTGCCCTCTTGTACTCTATTCATAAAGTTATCGAGAGTTACACCTGATGAGTGTGCAGCACGTTCTTTCTTTATTTTAGCTATTCTTTCTTGGATAACTTGTTTAGAAAGAGTTTCTTCAACTG
>CARBWQ010000246.1 GCA_948949055.1 uncultured Eubacteriales bacterium
AGTTCTCCATTTTCATATGTATTAATTTCATGAAAACCTTCTTCAAGCTTTGGCCAGCCGTCAAAAAGCCTTTGTTTATAAATTTTAATAGCAAGAGGAATATCTTCAATATAATGAGATGATTTTCCCTCTTTTTCTTGGCGCATAATCACCCTTTTCTCGCTTTCTTCATCAGAAATCAAAAGAAGTTCACCTGTCACCTTGTAACCATATTTTTGAGCAATTTCAATAATTGGTTTTCTTGAACTTTCTGGAACATTAGTGCTATCGACTATGACAGTCTGCCCAAGTTTAGCACATTCTTCTATTTGTTTGTGCATTTCATTAAAAACAATATGATTGAAACTTGAATCATATTTCTTTGGAATAACACCATTTTTAACAAATTCTCTTCTTATCTCATCACTTGCAATGACTTTTCCATTGACTTGCAACGCCAATTTCTCTGCATAAGTGCTTTTACCTGCACCAACTATGCCCATTAAAATATAAATCGTTTTCATGAAATAATGATATCATATATATTAAAAAAAGTCAAAGATAACTCTGACTTTTTTATTTTAGCTATTTATTAATTTCCTTTCCACACCCTACGCAGTGATTAGCGTCTTGACTATTAGTTGTTCCACATTCACAAACTACTACGCCATCGACTTTTGTTCCACACTTAGAACAATATAAAGCATTTTCAGGAAGCTCACTACCACATTTGTCACATTTAAGTATATTAATTGTTCCGATAGCTCTATTCCCATCTTTTACATTACCATTATTTGTCTTTATCATGCTAAGAGATGTAATGAGCATCACAAGTGAAATACTTCCACTTGCAAGTCCTAGTAAAATTAAAACAACTCCGACTGAAACTTTCCACGCAATTTGAGAAGCTTCACTTGACTTGCAACCTAATACAAGAAGTGCAATACCAAAGCCTAGTATCGCAACCGAAATTGCAAGCAGAATGCTAGAAAAAATTAATAGAGCTTTTCTGCCATATTTAGCTTCATGATAAACATCTTTTTTTATTTCTTTCATAATTTTCTCCTATTTATTGTATTCTAACTGAGCAAAAGTATTAATAAAGGCACTCCTATAATAATCAATAATGATAAAAGTACCACAAAAGTTATTTTCAACTTTGAACGAGGAACTTTTCCACCAATATTGCCATTTTGTCCATTCATCAAATTTAAGTATTCGACATTTTTATATTTGTAATTTACAAAATAAATTGGAAGTAATG
>CARBWQ010000247.1 GCA_948949055.1 uncultured Eubacteriales bacterium
GCTTGTTCTAAATCCATCAAAATGGTGAAGAACAGGGAGCGAACATTTTAAAGCTAAAAGGTGAGATGCAAGAGCCATGTGAACTGATTCTTGAACAGAAAAAGAACCAAGCATAACAAAACCAGTACTACGTACAGCCATTATATCTGAGTGGTCGCAAAATATAGATAAAGCGTGGCTGGCAACTGCTCTTGATGCAACATGAATTACAGCTGGCAAACATTCGCCGGCCATTTTAAACATATTTGGTATCATGAGCAAAAGTCCTTGACTCGAAGTAAAAGTACTTGAAAGAGAGTGTGAAGATAAAGCTCCATGTAAAAGTCCTGCAACACCTGCTTCCGATTGCATTTCTATAATTTTAACTTCTTGTCCTAATATATTTTTTTGACCTTTACTATTTAAAGAAGAGGCATGTTCTGCCATAGGACTTGAAGGTGTAATTGGATAGATTGGTATAACTTGTGACATTTTATAGGCAACACTGCCTACTGCTGAACAAGCATCAGTTATAATAGTTTTCATAAAAAATCTCCTAATCAAAAGTATATCTTTTTTTGATGAATAAGTCAATTAATATTCTATTATATAACAACAATAAATTATTATAATAAATTTGACTTTTATATCTTTAATAAATAAAATATTAGTTATGAGAAGAATTTTATTGACTATTGAATATGATGGTACAGCTTATTGTGGTTGGCAAAAACAACCAAACCAAAAGACTATACAGGGTGAAATAGAAAGTGCTATTTTTAGAAGTATAGGTGAGAATGTAGAAATTTTTGGAAGTGGAAGAACTGATGCAGGTGTTCATGCTTACAATCAATCAGCTCACTTTGACTTAGAAGCACCAGTGCCTATTTCAAAACTTGCAGATATTTTAAACAATGCTTTACCTTGTGATATTAGCATTAAAAAGGCTGAGATTGTTGAAGAGCAATTTCATGCTAGATTTTCTATTAAGAAAAAAGGTTATTTGTATAAAATTTATAACAGCCCTCAAAAAGATGTTTTTTTATCTAATAGAACAGCTTGGATAAAAAAGGAACTTAATATTGAAAAGATGAGGGAAGCAGGAAACATGCTGGTCGGAAAACATGATTTTCATGGATTTTGTTCTACAAATACTTGCGTAAATGATTTTGTACGAACTATTTATGATATCGAAATCAATAAAGAGGGTAACTTTATAAAAATAAAAGTTTTAG
>CARBWQ010000248.1 GCA_948949055.1 uncultured Eubacteriales bacterium
GGATGCAAAATTTTCCATGCAATCGATGTTGAGACATTTATAACAAATAATCAAGACGAAATTAAGGAATATATAGAAGCTAAACAACAAGAACTATTGGAAAAGATAAAACTAGATGAACAAATAAAAAAAGAAAAGGCACACAAGAAATTGCAAAAAGAAATCAAAGAAGAGGAAACGAAAGTAAAAATTATTATAAATAAAAAACTGGTGCAAATGAATGATGGTGGGGCAGTTATAAAAATTTACGACAAACTTGCTGATGCTGTTAAAGAAACTGGTATTAACTCAAAAAGTATTAGAGATTGTTGTAATGGGAAACAAAAACATGCAGGAGGCTTTGTTTGGCAATATATTCAAGAAGATAAGCAATAAAGTTTTATTTGGCACTTAGGCGTGTGCTTGTCTTATACAAGTGACCTCGCTTTGCTCGGTCAGACAAGCACACGCAAACAAACTAAACTGAAAAATTACACAACAAACCCAAGTAGAAAAAGTGGACACAGGTTAAGCCTAATGAGGTCCACATTGAGAAGCCAACACAAATAGTCAAACAAAATATTGACAGACTGACAAGAAATGAAATGGTTAGAAGAACAAGATTAAGCCGAAAAGTATATCTACAAGAATGGCACTATTTTTGTACTTTTACTTATGACAGTGAAAAATTGAATGAAAACGAATTTAGAAAAAAGTTAAGTAATTGTTTTAAACATTTATCAAGTCGCAAAGGTTGGAAATATGTGGGAGTTTGGGAACGAAGTCCTTATAATCAAAGACTACATTTTCACGGACTTTTCTATATTCCTCAAATGGTTGGAAATTTGATAGAAAAGAAAGATTATTCTACCACCAAACGCAAAATGCAAAAAGCAACACAAAACACTTTCTTTTTAGATAGATTTGGAAGAAACGACTTTAAGCAAATAGTAAAAACCGAATTAAATCAAGCAATAGCATATATGGTTAAATATATACAAAAGACAGGAGAAAAGATTGTTTATTCAAAAGGGCTTGCAACATATTTTAAGTCTGACATTTTAGAACAAGATATTGTTTGCAAGATAGGTCAAGAAGATAGAAAGTTACTTTTATTTGATAATTTTTACTGCATAAATGATGGAGAGATTATAGGCAGAGTTAGTAATGAGGTTATATCGCAAGTGCCAAAGAGTAATTAAATATATTTGTCTTTCGACTTTTGGTTGAAAGAT
>CARBWQ010000249.1 GCA_948949055.1 uncultured Eubacteriales bacterium
ATTTGGCAAGAGAAATCTTGTCAAATTTGCAAATTTATAGCCTAAATATTGTGTTTTACATCAATAATTTTGTAAACCATGTCACCACTATCCATTTTTACAGTCACACGATCACCGATTTTCTTTCCAATTAAAGCAGAACCAACTGGTGAATTATTACTGATAATACCTTTTGCAGGATTACTCTCAGTTGAGCCAAGAATTTGAAGAACTAAGTTTTCATCAAACTCTTCATCATAAACGGTAACTGTTGAGCCAATACTCACCTCACCTTCGGTTGATGAATTATCGATGATTTGGCAATTGAGAAGAATGTCTTCCATTTCTCTGATTTCGGCTTCAATTTGAGCTTGTTCTTCCTTAGCTGCATCATATTCAGAGTTTTCAGAAAGGTCACCAAATTCTCTTGCAATAGCAATTTTTTCACTAGCCTCTACCCTTCTTGTAGATTTATAGTAATTCAACTTTTCTTCTAATTGTTTTTTTCCGTCAGCTGTTAAAAAATGTGTCATAATATTAGCTCCTTTTATTGATTAAAAAATCACCCGTCAACAACCTTTGACAAAGCAATCTTTTTTCTTTTATTAAATTCTCTTTATAGTATATTCATTTTTCTCAAAAAAGTCAACAATATTTAGTGATTTTGAATTATTTTTAACTATTTGCGAAAGATAATTATACCGGAGGGAAAAATGATTACAATAATTGCTTTTTTATTAACCTTAATTGGATCAGTCAACTGGCTTATGATAGGTTTACTCCAATATGACTTTGTCGCTGGAATATTTGGCTATCAAGCAAGTATATTATCAAGAATTATTTACATTATTGTTGGTGCATCAAGTGCAGTACTTGTATTTAAAATGATTAAAGGAAAAGGCACTCTGTCTATTTTTTCTAAACGAAATAAAAAAGACCTTGCTAGCAAAATAGAAAAATCAGAAAAACATGATAAGGTCTTTGAAAAAGAAAGATATGCTCATGCCCATAATATTGAAAGTGGCGAAGATAATTTCATTGACGACGAAGATGATTTTAGAGATAGAGATAGAGAATTTGATGCAAATTTGCATAACAACCCACAGCCAACAGGACTTTTTGATGAACACTTTGACGGGCGAGGTAGATTATGAATTATCGCCACCTCTCTTTAATTACAATAATTGTAATAATGATAGGT
>CARBWQ010000250.1 GCA_948949055.1 uncultured Eubacteriales bacterium
TTTAAAGATTTCAAAGCCTTTATAAGCAGAGGAAATATAATCGATATGGCTGTCGGTGTTATCATTGGTAGCGCATTCAGTGCCATTGTTACATCTCTGACAAATAAAATTATTATGCCTCTCATAAACTGGTTACTCTCAATAGGAGGAAAGGGTCTTGATTCAGCATACACTTTCCTTAAAAAAGTTAAAACATTTGACGCTGCTGGGGAACCAGTAATCGACCTTGCAAAGAGTATCTATATTGATTGGGGCGCATTCATTACTGCTATAATCGATTTCTTACTTATTGCTCTCGTTCTTTTCATTATATTGAAAGCTGTCATGAAAAGTTCTGCTCTTTTAAGAGAAGCTAGCGATAAAGCTAAACAAGGCAAACTTACAAAAGAGCAAAAGAAAGAACTTAAAGCTCTTGGAATTAACCACAAAGATAAAGAAGCTGTTGCTCTTTACTTAGATGGCAAACAACAAGAAGAAGATCGCTTAAAAGCAGAAGCTGAGGAAAAGGCAAAAATTGAAGAAGAGGAAAAACTCAAAAATTCAACTGAATACCTTCTTAAAGAAATTAGAGATTTACTAAAAGAAAATAAAGAACTTCGCGAATCTCAATCAAACAAAAAATAATAAAAAATTTATTCTTTTATAAAAAAATAAAGGCTGAAAAATTAAAGCCTTTATTTTTTTAGACCTCCCACCCTTACACTTCGACATTTTCATGTCGCATTCTTGCCTACGGCAAGAATAAAAAGCCTAACGGCTTTTGAATGTAAGTGCCTTTGCTGGTGAAGACAATAATATTACAATAAAAACTCTCGTAATTAAATTACAATTTATTAAAACTTCACATATAACAGTTTCTTCAAGTTCAAACCACACCCCAACAACTATTAATAAATAATAAAAAAAACACCTTTCGGTGCTTTGCTGGTGGAAGTTATAGGGCTCGAACCTATGACCCTCTGCTTGTAAGGCAGATGCTCTCCCAGCTGAGCTAAACTTCCATTGCTCTATAACTATATCAAATTTAATTTATAATGTCAACTCTTTTTTTAATTTTTTTATATTTTTTTAAACAATCGCAAAAAATACGATCTCTGGCAATTTCAATATATAGTAGCATTTGGAGGAGCAGTCACTATTA
>CARBWQ010000251.1 GCA_948949055.1 uncultured Eubacteriales bacterium
CAATGATCTTCAACATCAAAGTGTTATCGAGTGTACATTCAGTGTGACAAGAGCTATGGACGCCGACATTGAAGCTTGTAAAGCACGAATTGCAGAAATTGATAATGAGCTTCAAAACCTTGACAATCATGACGAAGATGATATGTCTTTATAAAAAGTTGATAAAGTTTTAAAAATTTAATGACAAATTGAAAATAATATGTTATAATATATCTATCCATAAAGAGTGTGCGAGGGACAGCCCCGTTGACCACACAGCAACCTGACAAATGTTAAGGTGCTAATGGCTGACCGATGGCAAGATTATAAAAAAATAAAAGTTCATCGGAATGATGAACTTTTTTTAATTTCTTATCGTTTATAAAATTTATGGATATGAAGGAGGAAATTTATGAAAATTATTACTAGTGAAAGTGTCAATGTCGGACACCCAGACAAGACTTGCGACATGATTGCAGATGCTTTTTTAGATGAAGCATTAAAAATTGACCCTAATAGTCAAATGGCTGTTGAATGTGCCATAAAAAACGATAAGTTGTTTATTTATGGTGAGGCTACTACAAAAGCAGTGATTGATTATGAGGAAACTGCAAGAGAAGTTTTAAGAGAAATTGGTTATAAAAATGATTTTAAAATAATTAAGGAAGTAAGTAGCCAAAGTCCAGACATCAATCAGGCAGTAGTGAAAAAAGAGCTTTGTGCAAATGACCAAGGAATGGTTTACGGTTATGCCACTAATGAAACTAGGGAGTTTATGCCACTTCCAATAATTGTCGCTCATAAACTTATGAAAAAGTACGATGAATTTAGAAGGACAACTGATTGCTATTTTGCCGATGCTAAAAGTCAAGTTTCGGTAGTTTATGAAGGTGATAAGCCGGTTGCATTTTCTACTATTATTGTAAGTGTTTCTCATGATGAAAATCTTAATTTGATAGACATTCAAAAAGAAATAAAAGAGAATGTCGTAATGCCAGTTATTGAAGAGTATAGAGAAATGTTTAATGATAAAACTGAGCTTCTAATTAATCCAAGTGGCAAGTTTACTATTTGGGGAAGTTTTTCTGATAGTGGTTGCGTTGGGCGTAAGATTGTTGTTGATACTTATGGTGGTGTTGGTAGAGTAGGTGGAGGTT
>CARBWQ010000252.1 GCA_948949055.1 uncultured Eubacteriales bacterium
CCTAAGGATAGTGCTGATACACCAAGTGCATTATGTGTTTTTAAGATTTTTTGCCAATCTTCATTTCCTTGAATATCCCTATTTATAACATTATTTCTATAATCTCTCTTATTCATTTCTTCTGATTTTTCAAGATATTCTTTAAATGAAATTTCTCCTTCATCAAGTTGAACTTTCATCGCTTCAATATCTTTAAAATACTCTTGTTGATAAATAGGATTATCCTCATATCCTTCCAACTTAGTTTCAAATACAAGAGCAGATATCCCTGTTCCTACAAATCCCAAAGCACTTCCGACAAATAAAACTATAGGTCCATAGGCAGTTGCCATTTTTAAACCACCTAAAGTCCTTTTTAAAACTTTTTTTAAAATTTGCGACATATTTATCTCCTATTATTGCAAACTTGAAAGAAAGTCATCCGTTGAACCGAGTTTTTCTTCTTCACTACTTAAATCGTCATATCTTTTTACTTCATCGGTCTCTACAGGCTCTGGAGTTGGTTCAACTACTTCTTTCTTTTTCTTAGGTGGTTCCCATTCAAAATCATTGTCAGCAGACCATTTGATGTCATCAAATACATCTTTTCCAATCCAAACAAGTGATAGAACGCCTGAAAGAATTCCTCCTCCGAGGCAAGCTAGTGAAGCAATTCCTAATGGAGAATTGGCTTTATTATAAACCTTTGCTCTCCATTCTTCGTTACCTTCAATATCTCTAGCTAAAACTTCTTCAAGATATTCTTGATTTTCATTTTCTATAATTCTTTCAACGGCTGAAATATATTCATCTTCGCTTATGTTGCCATTTTCATATTCTTCTAGATATTTCTTTAAATCATTAATATACTCTTGTTTATATACTATGGAGTCTTTATATTTGCTATAAGAAGGCAAGGTTGCAAGATAACCTATACCACAGCCAATAAATCCAAGAGCACCAACACCAGTTAAAATCAATGGTGCAAAAGCAGCAGCCATTTTAAGTCCACCAAGCGATCTTTTTAATATTTTCTTAACTGAAAATGCCATATTTTTCTCCTTAAATATTTTTAATATCTCTTAAATAAAATTTAAAATTTTTTCTATTGCAACGAATTTAAAAAGTCA
>CARBWQ010000253.1 GCA_948949055.1 uncultured Eubacteriales bacterium
TTTCAAAAATTAAATATTTTCTTATTTCTATTAAATAAGAAATATAATAATATTAAATCATTATAATTTTATTAAATACTTATATTATTTAGCCATAAATAATTTATATGTTTTATTTGACATTTTAAATGATTTATTGTATTATATAATTTCGTAAAGGAGATTAATATGTCAGGACATTCTAAATGGCACAATATACAAGCTAGAAAGGGCAAAAGTGATGCTCAAAGAGGAAAAATATTCACAAAAATAGGTAGAGAGATTGCTGTTGTTGTTAAGCAAGGTGGCTCAGACCCTCAATCTAACCCAAAACTTAGAGATGTTATCGCAAAAGCGAAACAAAACAATATGCCAAATGATTCTATTGAAAGAAGTATCAAAAAAGCGTCAGGTGAATTAAGTGGCGTAAACTATGAAAGTTGTACTTATGAAGGCTATGGCACAGGTGGTTCAGCTGTTATCGTTGAATGTTTGACTGATAATAAAAATAGAACAGCAGGCGATGTAAGACATGCTTTTGACAAATTTGGTGGTTCAATGGGGGCTACTGGTTGTGTAAGTTACCTTTTCCAAAGAAAGGGCATTGTTGAAATTGAAAAAACTGATAGTGTAGATAGTGATGAGCTTATGATGAGTGCGCTTGAATGTGGCGCAGTTGATGTTGTTGAATATGATGACTCTTTTGAAATAGTTACAGAAGCAAATGCACACAGTGGTATAAGTGAACAGCTAACTAAGGCTGGTTACAATGTATTAAGTGCTGAAACAACACTTGTTCCAGATAGTTATGTAAACTTAGATAACGAAAAAATAGTTAAATTCAATAGAATGATTGAAACTCTTGAAGATTTAGATGATGTACAAGAAGTATATCACAATGTAAATCTTCCAGAAGAAGAATAAAATATGAATTTTTGTATTGCAATTTGCAAATAAATATGTTAAACTAAGATTAGTATTAGGAGGAACACATGAGCTGGGGTGGTTATAACGATTGGGACGATGAAAACGAGGAACGTAGAGAAAGAAACTACGCAGAACTTCAAGCAATTCGAGAAAGAAATAAACGTTTAGAAGAAGAAAAACGTAAAAAAGAATGTCTTGAA
>CARBWQ010000254.1 GCA_948949055.1 uncultured Eubacteriales bacterium
CGATTATAATGAATTTATTGATAATTTATTCTAAGCAAGAGGCAAAAGATGGAAAATAAGTTAAATATAAAATATGTTAAAACTAAATCGCATGACAATCAATGTTATATCGGGGCATTTCTAGAAAATCAGCTTATAGGTTTTTTAAGATATAAATTTAATAATGGTGGAAATGCTTGGCTATATTTTGTAGGCGTAAAAAGGGAATATAGACATCTAAAAAATGAACAGATAGGCTCTTCTCTTATGCGTATTTTTGAAAATGAATGTCATCGTTGTCGTATATGGGATATAGAAGGCAAGTATTGGCCAAAGGGCGAAGAAGGTGATGTTGTTAAAAGATTTTACCTTAGAAATGGTTACCAAATAATAAGAGAAGATTATGACTTATTAGTCAGCAAACAGAATCCAAAGAAATATGATTTATCTTTTGATGTTGAAGATATGGAATATGAAAAATTTGAATTAATTTTAAATGATTATCTTAATATTGATGAAGATGAATTAGCTAACTAAAATTCAATAAAAAGAGGTGATATCACCTCTTTTTTTGATTTCAAAATTATAAAATTTGCATTAGACAAGCAAGTTTCGACAAATTTCTACATATATATTGCTATCGAGTTTTTTCGAGGGTGGTGTTGTATGATTTATGAAAGTTTTGCAAAGTTTATGGGGCAAATTTGTTGTTTCACGTCTTTCGTTAGTTCTATTCAGGGATTTCCTAAGCCTCTTTCAAAAGAAGATGAAATTTTATGGATAGAAAAACTCGAAAAAGGTGAAAAGGAAGCTAGGGATGTTTTAATAAATCATAATCTCAGATTAGTTGCTCACATTGTCAAAAAATATAATAATTCACTTGAAGCTGATGACCTTATTTCTGTTGGAACTATTGGACTTATAAAAGCAGTAGATAGTTATGATAGCAAGAAGGGGGTTTTGCTTTCAACCTATGCTTCTCGTTGTATTGAAAATGAAATTTTAATGTTAATTAGGTCAAACAAAAAACATAAAGATACAATTTCACTTAACACAATGCTTGCACCAAAAAATGATAGTGATGATTTGGAACTTGCTAATTTAATTCCGTCGGAAAGTGA
>CARBWQ010000255.1 GCA_948949055.1 uncultured Eubacteriales bacterium
AAAATACTACCTTTTCAAATTGTGAACTCGATAATTTAAGTGAAGGTGAAGAGGGGGTGACTACAAATGACATTACTCTGCCTATTTATTCAAGTATTAACTTTGGAGGACTGGCAGGTAAAATTATTAATGAATATCCTGTTGGTGGCAATGTTAACATTTCTAATTGCGTCAGTTATTATAATGTTAATGCAACAATATATAAAGATGTAAATGCCATGATAGGAGGCCTTGTAGGACAAATTAAAAATGGCTATTTCCAAAATAATATCAGTTTTGGCAATATTAGTCTTGTAAATAACTTTAATGAGCAAGCCCAAGACGACATAAGCATTGGTGGCATAGTTGGTGGAGTTTATGGAAGTCAAACCAATATAAGAAACAGCGTCTATGGAGGCCTTGTTTCAAGTCAGAACGGCATCAATCTCTCTCTTTTTAAAGGTGGAATTTTAGGTTCTATCTTATCTAGTGAAGTCAATGTAAATAATATCAATTTTGTATACTTTTCTGATCAGAGTTTAAGACCAAGTGGTGACGGCAGAGTAGAACTTGGTGACAAAGTTGCAAGAGTGGTTAGTATAAACAGAGAGTTTATGTCAAATCCAGACAATTTTGATCCAGCAAGTGTTTCGTGGGATTTTAACAAGATTTGGACTATTGTAAATTCTCGTTATCATCTTCAAAACTTCCAGCTTTTTGAGTTTTCATTCAATCAAGTTCTTGACAAGGGTCTTGTACTTGAAAGTGCAAGATTTGTAATTGATGACGAAGAGGGAGTAAGAAGACTTTCTGCTAAATATAACCAAGATGTAAATATTATCATCAACTTTAAAGAGGCTTTTTATGGGCATTATATGCTTACAAATGTCATTTTAAATGGTAATTCTGATATTTTAAATAATGAATATAGCAAGGAAGAAATTTTGAATGAGAAACATCAAGTTGTTGGGTACAAGATTTCTTTGAAGGCAAATGCAATTACAAGTGGAAGTTATTCGTTTACTATTATTGCCAGAGGATATAATTGTGTTGTAACTATATCCGATCAGGCTAAGCAGGCACAAGAGGGTGGAATTTTAATAGATA
>CARBWQ010000256.1 GCA_948949055.1 uncultured Eubacteriales bacterium
TCACGCTCTGCAAAGAAAAACACATTGAATTTTCAATGTGTTTTTTTAAATTTGTTTGCTAAGTTATGGATAATAGTATACAATATATAAAAGAGGTTAAATATGGATAAAGTTGATTTTAAATCTTTTGACAATGAAGTAATTAAAGGATATTTATTTGTTTCCAAAAGTAAACCAAAAGGCATAGTTCAAATAGTACATGGACTTGAAGAACATGGATTAAGATATACGCAATTTGCTAGATTTTTAAACGACAATGGTTATATTGTCTTTGCCTCTGACCAAAGATTGCATGGAGAAACGGCAGGCGATAAATTAAGCATGACTAAAATAAGGAATGTCTTTCCTGTTATGGTTCAGGATCAAATTGAAATATCAAAAATGCTTAAAGCAAAATATGACTTGCCACTATTTATATTTGGTCATTCTTATGGTTCTTTTATTGTGCAGAGCTATTTGCAAAACTATCATTATTATACTGGTGCAATTCTTTCTGGCAGTGCTTACATGAAAAGGTTTGAAGTGCTTGCTGGAAAATATCTTGCTTGGTCAATAGTGAAGCTAAAAGGAGGCGAGGAAAATTCAAAATTGTTAGAGAATCTTGTAATTTCATCTTTTAATAAGTCTTTTAAAGATGGTGAATCGTGGATTTCGGCTAATAAAGAGAATGTTAGGAAGTATGAAGACGATCCTTTGTGTGGCAAACCACTTTGTGCCAATTTCTATTATTCTATGTTCAAAAATACTCATGATTTATATGAAAAAGAAAGATTAAACCACATAGATAAAAATAAACCAATTTTGATTTTAAGTGGGAATGATGATCCAGTTGGAAAAATGGGTAAAAGTGTAAAGAAATTGTATGAAACTTATAAAAGTTTTGATATTAATTGCAATTTAAAAATATATGAAGGTATGCGACATGAAATTTTAAATGAAGGCGATGAAAAAGTTCAGCAAGATATTCTACAATTTTTAGACTCTACTATTAAAAATACCATTTAAAAAAAACACATTGAATTTTCAATGTGTTTTTCTTTGCAGAGTGTGG
>CARBWQ010000257.1 GCA_948949055.1 uncultured Eubacteriales bacterium
TGAAGCCCTCGATATGTGTTCCACCCTCGATTGTATTGATGTTGTTTGCATAACCATGAATAATTTCGCTATAACCATCGTTATATTGGAATGCAATTTCAATTTCTCCGGTTTTATCTTTTGACAAAGTTTCAATATAAATTGGTTTTTTGAGTATTGTTGTTTTGCCTTGATTAAGTTCATTTACAAACTCTACAATGCCTCCGTTATATTGAAAAACTTCCTTTTTATCTGCTCT
This sequence comes from uncultured Eubacteriales bacterium, assembly GCA_948949055.1. GTDB lineage: Bacteria > Bacillota > Clostridia > Christensenellales > UBA1242 > Caccovivens. The sequence continues at coordinate 239 of CARBWQ010000257.1, forward strand.
ATGATCTGCGATGTTAATAATTATTCCCTTATTTAAAAAGGCAAGCTCTCTAAGCCTTTTTCTTATAACATCATAGTCAAAGGTTGTGGTTTCAAAAATTTCGTCATCTGGCATGAATGTTACCTTTGTGCCAGTTTCTGTTGCACTTCCTATTTCTGCAAGATCTCTTTGTGGAACACCACGATTATAGACCTGTTTATAGTGCTTGCCGTTTTGACGAACCTCTACCTCAAGCCACTCTGAAAGTGCATTAACGCAAGAAAGACCAACACCATGAAGTCCTCCAGAAATTTTGTAGCCACCATCACCAAACTTTCCACCAGCATGAAGTTTTGTAAGCACAAGTTCAACTGCACTTTTGCCTTCTTCCTTATTGATTCCTGTTGGGATTCCACGACCATTATCTGTAACTGAACATGATCCGTCTTTGTTTATTTGAACGGTAATTTCTGTGCAATATCCTGCAAGTGCTTCGTCAATTGAGTTGTCTACAACCTCACTAATTAAGTGATGAAGACCATGTGTGTCGGTTGAACCAATATACATTCCCGGTCTTTTTCTAACAGGCTCTAGACCCCTTAAAACTGTGATTTGTTCTGCGCCATAATTATTTTGAACTTTTCCTAAATCTTCCATATTTCACCTTAAACTTTATTTACAAAAATATTATACCAAACTGGGTTGTTTTTCACAACTAAATTAGCCCCTAATTTTGTCTAAATATACTTTATTTTAATATATATTATATTTAAGAGTTGGTTTCAGGGCAAAATTTGCCCT
>CARBWQ010000258.1 GCA_948949055.1 uncultured Eubacteriales bacterium
CAGCAAATGCTTCTGGTTCTCTTACAGCCATATCAGCAAGAACTTTTCTGTTAAGTTCAATACCCTTGCTTTTAAGTCCAGCAATGAATTTAGAATAAGAAATTCCGTTTTGTCTGCAACCAGCATTGATTCTAGTGATCCAAAGAGCTCTGAAATTTCTCTTCTTTAATTTACGACCAATATAAGCATATTGACCACTTTTCATAACTTGTTCTCTTGCTGTTCTATAAAGTTTAGATTTAGCACCTCTATAACCTTTTGCACTTTTTAAAATAGAACGACGTTTTTTGAGTGCGTTTACTGACCTTTTAATTCTCATGATTCCTCCTATTTAGCTAAAAGGGATTTGATGTTTTGTACATTCTTTCCAGAAATGTAAGATCCCTTTCTAAGTTTTCTTTTATTTGCTTTTGATTTTTTAGTAAGGAAGTGTCCTTTTCCAGGTCTAGCAAATTTAACCTGTCCGTTTGCTGTTAAACGGAAACGTTTTTTACATCCACTATGTGTTTTTTGTTTTGGCATAACTTTACTCCTTTATTTAGATTTCTTTGGGGATATAATAACAAATACATTTCTTCCTAAGAGTTCAGGTGCTTTTTCAGTAGTACCAACTTCACTTAGTCTATCGCAGAAATCTTTAACAATTTCAATTGCTTTTTTTACATAAGCCTGTTCACGTCCTTTCATTCTTAAAGAAACTTTTACTTTATTTCCGTCTTGAAGAAATTTGGTTGTGCTTGAAACTCTATAAGCAATGTCATGTTCATCAATAGTCATAGAAAGCCTAATTTCTTTGGTTTCTATAATCTTTTGAGCTTTTTTAATTTCCTTATCTTTTTTTAGTGCATCGTACTTAAATTTGCCATAATCTAAGATTTTGCAAACAGGAGGCACAGTACCACCTGACATAAGTACGAGGTCAAGATTAGCCTCTTCTGCTTTTGCTAACGCATCTGCTTTTGATACGATTCCAAGTTGTTCTCCGTTTTCACCTATTAAACGAACTTCTTTTGCAGT